>NZ_JALJRL010000026.1:0-85480 GCF_024519675.1 Mesorhizobium sp. Mes31
CATTGTGCAAGGGCAAATTCAAGGCCGGCGGCAAGACCTCCTATTTGTTCGAGGATCCCGTCAGCCTGAACGCCGGCGGGATGATTGCCGGGCTGAAAGCCGCCGGCGTAACCGCCTTGAAGATCGAAGGACGCCAGCGTGGCAAAGGTTACGTGACGGAAGTGGTCCGTGCCTTCCGGAAGGCCGTCGACGCCGTCGAGCAAGGTGGCGATGCGATCGAGATCGATCGGATTCTTGCCGGCCAGTCGGAAGGTTCCCGGCAGACGGCAGGAGCGTACAGCAAGAAGTGGAGATAGCATCTTGTCCGCAATTGCGTTGACGCTTGGGCCGGTGTTCTTCCACTGGTCGCCCGACCGCCTCCTGGACTTCTACCGCAGGATAGCAGACGAGGCTCCGATCGACCGCGTCCATGTCGGCGAAGTCATATGTGGCAAGCGGATGCCATTTTCCGACCCGGCATGGCCCGAGATCATCGAACGCCTCGAGCGTGCGGGAAAGGAAGTGGTGCTGTCCACGCTGGCGGCGCCGGCAACTGTTCGAGAGCGCAGAAGCATCGCGGATCTCTGCACCGACGAGCGGCAGGTGGAGATCAACGATGTCACCGCCCTGCCGTCACGCTCCGGCAAGCGCTTCGTGACCGGTCTGTTCCTGAACGTTTACAATGAGGCTTCCGCGCGGTTCATGATCCAGCGCGGTGCCACAACGATATGCCCACCCGTGGAATTGTCGCTCGCCGCCGTCGGCGCCATGGCCGGCGCATGTCCCGAGGCGGAATTCGAGATTTTCGTCTTCGGTCGGCTGCCGCTCGCGCTTTCCGGCCGATGCTATCACGCGCGCATCCACGGCCTTCACAAGGATTCCTGCCAGTTTACCTGCGAACGGGACCCGGATGGTCTTGCCGTGGACACGCTCGACGACCAGCAGTTCCTCGCGATCAATGGCGTGCAGACGCTCTCCAACCAGGTGCAGGCCTTCTGCCCCGCACCCGCGGATCTCACCTCCAGAGGCGTCCGGCGTATCCGCCTATCTCCGCACACGTGCGACATGGTCGAGGTGGCAAAGACTTATAGAGCGCTTGCCGACGGGAGAGAGGATCCCAAGGCTGCCCGCTTCATCCTCTCGTGCCTCGATCTGCCCAGCACGCTCGTCGATGGATACGCCCATGGCAAGCCCGGCTGGCAGCCAGCCCCTTCGATCTGAAGATGGATCTCGAACGGAAAAAATGACCCAGATTGCAATCGTCACGGTGTCGGATCGTGCAAGCCGAGGCGAGTATGAGGACCTCGGCGGGCCCGCCATCGAAAGTTGGCTTCGCAAGGTCGTGACGACACCCTGCGCTTTCATCCGTCGCATTATCCCCGATGGACTCGAGAGTGTTCGGGATGTGCTTGTCGAGCTTTGTGACCAAGGCGGAGTTGATCTGATCCTGACAACGGGAGGAACCGGCCCTTCTCCAAGGGACCTTACTCCCGAAGCCATGCAGCAGGTCATCACCAAGGAACTTCCCGGTTTCGGCGAACTCATGCGACAGGCCAGCTTGCGGCAAGTCCACACAGCAATCCTCTCACGTCAGACTGCTGGAGTGCGCGGCCGTTCGCTGATCATAAACCTGCCTGGCAAGCCGGCCTCGATAGACGTATGTCTCAACGCCGTCTTTCCTGCCGTGCCGTACTGTCTGGAACTGATTGGAGCAGCGCCGATCATAGCGAATCCAGCGATGTTCGGATGATCTTGCGCCGAAATGGCCTTTAGATTTGGAGTTGTGGACCATTCCATAGGATCGTAGCTGCTAGGGTGATGACGGCGAGATAATTCCCTGCTGTTTTCTCGAGTGAGTTGCGACGCGTCGGAACCGTTCGAGCTTTGAGAAGCAACATTCGATCAGGTGGCGCCGGACGTAGAGATGCTTGTCGATAGGATATTTTTGAGCCCGCACAAGGGTTGTTTGGGATGACAGCCACGGCGTCTTTGTCCGCGATCGCCTGGCGCAGGCGATCGGCGTCGTAGGCGGCGTCGGCCACGACGACTTTGGCGGGCAAGCCGTCGATCAAGGCATAAGCCTGCGGGCAATCCCTCTGTTGGCCAGCGGTCAGGATGAAGCGCACCGGGCAGCCGAGACTCCTGACGGCCATATGGAGCTTGGTACTCAGGCCGCAGCGGGAACGGCCATGGCCTGATTTTCAGACCTTTCTTTAGCACTCGAAGCATGTTGATGGGCGCGGATGTTCCTGGAGTCGACGACACTCGAAGTCCGGATCGTCCGAAATTGCCGCGAAGATGCGCCACCAGACTCCCTCACGGCTCCATCGGCTGAAGCGGCGGAAGACTCTGTTCCAATCGCCGAAGACATCGGGCCGATCGCGCTAGGGCGATCCGGTGCGCGCGATCCACAGGATATCGAAATCGCGCCCGACACGGACGATTCAAACTTGAGAAATAGCCACGTTCATCAAGCCAAGTGCCGTGAACTCACCGCCGCGCCGTACTCAGGTTCCCGCGGGCAGGCTGATGGCGGCAGCTTGCTGATCTGCTTTAGGATTTTGGCGGTACAGCGCAGTGAAAGCCCGACACGGTCCTCTGGCTGTCCACCTATGTGCTTCCTTACTTCGCGATGGGCAATTGGCAGACAAACAGCAGCCATCGCCACAGATGAACGGGACGCGCGCAGTTTTGAAAATCAATTGACAAAGTTCCCACTGAGGAATGCGAGACATCCGGAACACGCCGAAAGACGCTGCGGTTTGGCATTCTCATTCAAGGGAAGGCATTTTGATCCTCTTTGTTCAAACGCAAAGACTTCGGACGTCATCCGGGCAATTCATGGTCCAACGGTTGGCCCATTTCGTTCTCGCGACGATGCATTGCGTCGAAGTCGAATGAGTCCGCTCTGAGTTTCAAAGCCGTTGTGTTGACCATGCATGGAGCTTCGTCATGAACACCCAATTTCCAGGTCCAGATTTATGGGAACGCACCGTCGGCGACATAGCCGCTACGCTACCTGGCGCTACCGCCGTTTTCCGCAAATTCAAGATTGACTTCTGCTGCAACGGCGATCTCACCCTTGATGGCGCTGCGCACCGGCGCGGAGTCGATCCCGACGAGCTTGAGCGCGCGTTGGAGGAGCTTGGTACCGGCGCCGGGGAAACAGCCGCGCCTGCTGCGATGGACAGCGATGAACTGATCGGCCACATCGAAGCCTGCTACCACGAGGCGCATCGCCGCGCTCTGCCCGAGCTCATCGCCCTGTCGCGTAAGGTTGAGGCAGTGCATCGCGAGCATCCGAAGGTGCCGGCCGGCCTTTCCGATGCGTTACGGCAGATGCAAAGCGAACTGGAGCAGCACATGGCCAAGGAAGAGGCCATTCTGTTTCCGGCAATGCGGCAGTGGGCCAACGGCAAGTTCGATATCCCGATTTCGGAGCTGCGGCACGAGCACGACGACCAGGGCACCCTGCTTCGGCTCCTCGAAAGCCTCACCGACGACTTCGCCACGCCCGAGGGAGCCTGCCGCTCCTGGCAGGCGCTGTACGTCGGCACGGCCCAGCTTGCCGAGGACCTGATGGAGCACATCCACCTGGAGAACAACATCCTGTTCCCGCGGTTCTCGGAAACGGAAAGCCGTGCCTAGCCGCCCAACGTTGATGACGACTGCAGCTATGTATGTGGAGCGCTTGGCGAATCCTCGACTGATGGGCTGGGCGCGGTAGTCGCCGTGCTACCACTGTTGCCGTTAACACCAACTTGGTTCACGCATTTCTATCGTCATCGGCACCGTCAGTGGTGAGCCCTACGTTGCGATGCTCGAGGAAAGGCTTTTCACCCACCCTGCAGCCTGCCTTATGACATATCAAAACTCGGGAAGGCCTTAAAGAGCTGAGTGGAGCGAGCCTGCAGGGCAGGCCTCTCGACGAACGGGCGAGGCCATTCTCGACTTCTGCAAAACTTGGCGGGCTATCCGCCTGTGCGATGCAATTGGCGCGGTAGGGCAGCTTGCCCAAAGTCGATCATCGAGCGCCGTATCACGTTGCCGGCGGCATCAATGCTCAGACGCGCACGGCGATTGCCGTAGAAGAAGCTCAATCGATATTCGCCCTCGTGCTCGCCAATCCCGCGTTCACAAAGGGAGGTAATCTCTTGTGTTCTCAGCAGCGAGTGCACCGCCGTCGGATCGAGACGTAGCAAAGCGGCAAGCAATCTTGCGTCAATTAGGATGTTGTCGGTGCTGATCTCGACCTGCATCGGTCCACCCCTCGAATCGGAAAACCTTTGATGAACCGTGGCCGGAGCCGCAGCCGATCCATTCCGGAGAATCACTGGCGGGGAACGATCCTCCGCGTCGGACCAAGGGCCGGTGGCTCGTGCGGTTTCATCAACCAGCAGAGCTTTGCGATCATTTCGCACCGTAACCTCCTGACCACATTAAATGATGCATTTCGTGTTGCGTCTGCCTACCTGTAGTCCTGATCGGATCCATTCATGCGATCGCTTCGATTCTCTCAGAAAGGCGCGATAGTCGCCTCTATGGCTCGTCCCACCGCACCTGTTTGCTCAACCGGTGCAGAAGCGCGTTGAATTTCTGCCATTGCCTCGTGTCGACGTCGCGCAGTTGGGCACACGCCCGACCGGCAAGGCGGCAGGCGGCATCGGTATGTCCGGCCTTTGCAAGCACCTCGAGGCTGGCGACCAGGATATCCGCCAGGCCATCGATCCGATCTGCCTGTCGGTATTGCATTAGGTTGGCCTCCGTGGACTTGGTCAAGTCAGTGCGAACGTCGCTCACCACTCGCCATCATCGCCAATGCCGAGGTGGCGCTTGGCTTCGATGCTCATCTTCTGTGGCGACCAGGGCGGTTCATAGGTCAGGGTAACGTCAACGAATTCGACGCCCGGAACGCTCCACGCAGCGTCGCGGGCCCCCTCCTTCATGTAGTTGGTGGCGGGGCAACCGCGGGTCGTGGTGGTCATCACGATGTTGACGACACCGCCGTCGTTGACCAGGACAGCGTACACAAGCCCCAGATCAACGATGTTGTAGCCGAGTTCCGGATCGATCACGAGGCGAAGCGCCTGCTTGACCTTCTCGTCGTCCAGCCGCGATTCTGCTCCAACGGTCATGTCACGGGCCCTGCCACATCGCCGCCCACGCAAAGTCCGCGGGCGGCTTGTTGCGTTACGATGTTTGCCTCACGCCGCCTTCGAGAGGCGACCGATCTCGACGCGCCAGACCGGTCCCCTCTCGAAATAGGTCCAGGAGAATTGGTGCGGATGTTCTGCCTCCAGCTGGTAGTAGAGGGGCTTTGGATCATGATCGTTGACGAGGATGAATTTCCCCCCGGGCGCAAGCTGATCGACAAGCTCGAAAATCTTTTGGTGCCTCTGCATCGGAACCAGGCTGCGGACATCTATTTCGTTCGTTTCTGCTTCTGTCGTAAGTGCCATTGAATCGTTCCTTCGATTTCAGTGAGGAGCGGCGGATCCAATCTCGTCCGGGGCGCCGCTGTGGCGAGGCAACTTGCGCTGCACCGACGGCCATCGATAATCGATGCACAAAGATACATTGTCAATATATGTTTTAGCATCGCGCCAGAAACGCTGAAAATTGCGCGCCTTGCAAAAGATACCTCAACAGCGCATCTTTTTGGTGTTTTGATCGCCGTGCCGCATTGGTCGGCAAGAGGGCCTTGGATGAGACTGACAGATTTCTCCGATTACTCGCTGCGGTTGCTCATGTACGCTGCGGCCAGGGCCGGGCAGTTGGTCACAATCGAGGAAACCGCTCAGGTTTATGGAATTTCCCGCGCGCACCTCATGAAGGTGGCCAACCAACTGACCCGCGCCGGCTTCCTGAAGGCGGTGCGCGGCCGCTCTGGCGGCCTCGCGCTCGCCAGGCTGCCAGAGCAAATCCGATTGAGCGACGTATTGCGCGCGACCGAGCCCGACTTTGCGCTGGTCGAATGCTTTCGAAGCGAAAACAACTGCCTGATCACCCCGCGTTGTCGCCTGCGCGGAATGCTGAAGGAGGCTCTCGCCGCCTTCTCCGGGACGCTTGACCGCTACACCCTGGCTGACCTTCTGCTCAGTCCCGAAGATTTCGGCATCCAGCCGGCGGCCTAAGGGCTGGCGACGCTCCCCGCTTCACCTGGTCGCATCGTTTTCCCTTGCTGGGTCAAAGCCAAAAAGATACATCTGCGATATATCTTTTATCTAGCCTGATGACGATCACCTTGCCAGCCACTTTTATCGGTCACACGTTAAGCACCCTTCGAGGATTCTTGCCAGCGTTGATGCGCCCGGACCTCACCTGCGTCCTGTCACGCCAGGAGCGGCTCGGCCTGATCTTCTCAGCGATCGAACAATGTGGCGTCGACTGCCCGCCCTGCGCGATTTGGGCGCTGGAGCAGGATAGATCCCAGGCAGCGATGGATATTGAACTAACCGAAAGGAGATTGCCATGCTGAGCAATTCGCACGATTTCGTCCGGCCCGCAGATACAGTCGAGCGTGCTTATCTCGAATCCTTGGTTCGCGCCGACTATGACGGGAGCCATCCTGGGGAAACCTTCGACGACATGAAGCGACGCATGTCGTTTTCCAGGGAGGATCAAGGCCTCTACCGCGACTGGATGGTGCTTGCCGCGGCTCGTGCCGAGACGGCGCGCGCGGCAAGTCCGAGCCTGATTGCCGCCTGAGGATCGCGCATGGCTTACGTCGTCACGGACAATTGCATCAAGTGCAAATACATGGACTGCGTCGAAGTGTGTCCTGTGGACTGCTTCTATGAGGGCGATAACATGCTCGTCATACATCCCGACGAGTGCATCGACTGCGGCGTCTGCGTCCCCGAATGTCCGGCGGAAGCAATCTTCCCGGACACCGACCCCTCCGCCACCCCGGCTTGGCTCGCGCTCAATCACAAATATGCGTCGTCCTGGCCCAACATAACGCGCAAGAAGATACCGCCCGCCGACGGGGAAGCCTGGGACGGAGTGCCCGGAAAATTCGACGCCCATTTCAGCGGCGAACCCGGTGAGGGCGATTGATCTGGTGCCGTTCTCCTGACCATGGCCGCGTCGGTGCGGCAAAATCAATTTCGGTCGACCGGTCCGGCAGCGGCAGGCGAAATGGCCTGCGGCTTCGATTTCTGTACTCGCCGGGGTTCGACGCCGCCACTCTCGTCGGTGGCGCGCACAACCGTTCCGCAGCATCGCCTTCCCAGATGCAAGACATTTGCCATTCCGCAAAGAAGCCGGGCGGGAAATCGATAAGTGTTCCATGCTTCAACGGAGGCGAGGAAGCGCGTGAAATTGTCTGTTTTGCAAAAATATGGTGAGGCGCGCCTGCCGCGCTATACCAGCTACCCACCGTCGCCGGAGTTCTCGCCTTCGGTCGACGTCGACACCTATGCAAACTGGCTGTCGCACCTGCCGCGAGGCGCTCCGGCCTCCCTCTACCTGCATATCCCCTTCTGCCGCTCGATGTGCTGGTATTGCGGCTGCCACACCACCGTCACGGCCAAAGATCAGCCCATCGTTGAATATCTGGATCTGCTTCGCAACGAGATCCAGATGGTCGCCGCGCAGGCGGCGCAGCCACTTCATGTCGACAGGATACACTTCGGCGGCGGTACCCCCACCATCGTCACGCCAGCGGATTTCGTAGCACTGACGGATCTCCTTCGCGATCGCTTCGCTTTGGCCGAGACCGCCGAGATTGCGGTCGAGATCGATCCGCGCACGCTAACGATCGAGATGGCGGGAGCCTTGGGCGGCGCGGGCGTCAGCCGCGCCAGCCTGGGCGTACAGAGCTTCGACCCGGTGGTCCAGAGAGCGGTGAACCGCATCCAAAGTGAGGAGACAACACTGGAGGCGGTCGACCGCCTGCGCCACTCCGGCGTAAGCAGCATCAATTTCGACCTGATCTACGGCCTACCTCACCAGACGGTCCGATCCTGTATCGACACGGCGAAAGTCGCAGCCGCCATGCGGCCTGACCGGCTTGCAGTGTTCGGCTACGCTCATGTGCCGTCCTTCAAGAAGCACCAGCGCATGATCGAGGAAACGACCCTGCCTGATAGCGTCGCTCGCATGGAGCACTCGCAGGCCATGGCCGAAACGCTCGTTGGTGCTGGCTACGTCCAGGTCGGCCTGGATCATTTTGCATTGCCCGACGACGATCTCTCGCGGTTGCAGGCTACGGGAAAACTGCGGCGCAACTTCCAGGGTTACACCACCGATAATTGCGAAGTGCTGGTCGGCTTCGGTGCCTCGGCCATCGGCCACACCCGTCACGGCTATGTCCAGAACCAGGTCGGCCTCGGCTTCTATGCGGGTTCGATCGCTTCCGGGCGGCTGGCGACCGCCAGGGGCTACCGGCTAACCGACGAGGACCGCCTGCGCGCAGAGATCATCGAGCGTCTGATGTGCGACTTCACGGTCGACGTGCAGGAGGTTTGCAGCCGGCATGGATTTGATCCGGCCAGGTTGCTCTCCGACAACCAAAGGCTTGCCGAACTCTCCGATGACGGCATCATCGACGTCGCCGAAGGCATCATCCGGGTACCGCGTACTCATCGGTTCCTGGTCCGCGCCGCCGCGGCTGCTTTCGACGCCTATCTCCATCGGTCGGGCCGGGGCCACAGTCAGGCCGCCTGACCAGCGGCAATGCTGCCGCAAGAATTCGGGCGCGGTTGATGGTTGAGATAGCACGACCGCGCCAGCAAGTATTCCCAAGCCCTAACCGAAATAAATCGATGTCGCCAAATCAGCGACATCGCTTCTATTAAGAACGGAGCGTGAGGGAGGCCAAGCGCGTTGGCGCCGGCCGCTACCACCATTCGGTGATATCCACCCAGCCGAAGTGGGACATCACGTTGCCAATCTTTTTGGGACAAGCCTGAAGGAGCGCGCGAATGTACGACATCGGAATGAGAACGGGACTTCAGCTGATCTGACGAACAAGAGCGAAACTTGGAGCGGCCGATGGATGGCAGGCTACCGTATAAAGTCAGGACGGTCGGTGGTCCCATTGACGACGAAGAGTTTTCCGACCCGGAGTTGGCAGTGATCAAAGCAGAACGGCTGTCCGTTGCGCTGCCGGGGCTGCTTTTCTTACGGTATTCGGCGGGGGGCGTTATTCGGCTTACCCATGTAGCTGCCTTGAGTCATTCGTTGCACGAACCGGTCATCCAAATTAGGACCGAACCCCTTCCGTACTCCATCTCAATGGCGACCGCCTCTTTTTCCGCCCCTTGTGATGCGCTACCCGACGCACCCTCACGGGAGGTCAGAGTTTCCTCCCCTTGATCAGCAGCACGGGCTTCCGTGTGCCGATTTTATGAGCGCGGACGTGGAATCCAATCGCCGTGTGGTCGGTGTTCGTTGTAGTGTCTCGACGCCAAGCCTCCAATTTTTTCGGCGGCATCCGCAAGCCTCAGCAACCAGTGCGTCGAGAGGCACTCCGCTCTCAGCCCGCCATTGAACGCCTAGATGAATGCATTAGCGGTGGGTTTCCCGGGCCACGAGAAGTCGAGCGTCACGCCATTCTGATGGGCCCGCAGGTCCATGTCCCGGGATATGAACTCGGGTAGCCGACCCTGGAGCGCACCTGCTCCAGCGTGGCGACGAGATCCTCGCCGCGATAGCTGAACCGCGCGTCAAGCACCGGCACACAGCGTGTGAAGGTGTCGACGACGGGCAATTGGGCCTGCTTTCCGATAGGCCTCCTCATGCCCTGATACGAGTCCATCCACCTTCATGCGACAGGATATGGGCCTCCACGCCGGCAGTGCCGTGGACCGCGGCCGCGATCGCGGCCGTGTCCATTAGGTTGAAGGCGGTTGACAACGCATCCGCCAACGCTGCCTGCCCGGCCACCACGGTGACGCTGGCATGCCGCTGGGGCGTCGCGCCGCTGCGTGGATCGATGATGTGGCTGAACCTGCCCTCCGCGTCGAAGCGGAAGCCGAACGGGCTCGACGTGGCAACCGCGCGATCCTCCACTTCGAGTACCTCAAGGATTCGGGCCGAGTCGAGCGGATCAGAGAGGCCGACGCGCCACGGCCGGTCGCCGGGCGCCGAACCGATAGCACGGCTTTCGCCCATGTCTACCATGGAGCGCTCGACGCCGCCGGCCTTCAGCAGATCGACCACCCTGTCGGTGACGTAGCCCTGGGCGATGCCGTTGAGCGTCAGTGCCGCGCCTGGCACCGACAGGTCTATCCGGCTGCGCGAGCAGGCGACCCGGTCGAGGCCGACGCGGCCAACGCATTCGCGCACAGTCTGCGCCGAAGGCCCGGCTTCGGCGGCGCCGGACATCGAGAAATGGCGACGGTAGGCGTCCCACAGCGGCTGCACCGTGGGATCGAAGGCGCCCCCCGTGAGCGCCCAGACTTCTCGGCTCTGTCGCAATATATCCACCATCTCTCGCGGCGGCGCGACGAGAAAGCGCTGACGGTTAAGGCGCGTCAGGTCTGAATCGTCCATGTAGAGGCTGAAGATGCGCTCCAGTCGGCGCACCTCCGCGACGACGTCGTTGCTCAGCTTCAGTGCCATGGCGCGGTCGGGATGATGGATGACGAGCGAGGCCTGCGCACCCATCGCCTCGCCCTGCCAGGTCACGCCTTCCCGGGCAGCCTTGCCTTGCAGTGGCAGCAGCGCCATGCCGGCCGCGGCGGCGCTGATGGCAATCATGCGACGTCTGGTCATTGTTCCAGAAATCATGTCAATCGACCTCCTTGGCGGACTGTTTCGACGTATCGCCGCCGCTGGCCTGCTCGTCCAATATGTAGTCGCGCGGAACGGCGTCGAAGCCGACCACCCTGCCGCCATGGTCGCCGGCGAAAGTCCTCGCCGCCGCCTCTGACGAGAAGGGCACGGCTTCGGCCGCTCCCATGCCGCCTTTGCGATCGCTGCCGACGACGAAGAAGGCCTTGCGGGCGTCAACCCAGTTGTCCGCACCGGGCTTCTCCCAGCTTGCCGCCTTGGCCATGTCGGAAACATAGATAGCCCTTATGTCCTTGGGCTCCTCCGGCAAGATGGTGAAGGCGATCGTGTCGCGCGCCGAGGAGAACCAGATCGGCTCGTCGTATCTGGCGAGAATGACTTGCCCCTTCGGCCCGGCATGTTCGAGGATGTTCATGCCGCAATAGCGGCCCATCGCCTCCTCCGTCATGGCGAAGGGGGCGGGGGGCGGCTCCGGCGCGCGCTGACAGGCGCCGAGCACGAGCAGGCTTGCGAGCAGGCCTATCTTCAGATGTGGCTTCACAGTTCCCTCCGCGAGAAGGCGAGTGCGGCAAGCGCCATCGGCCCGGCAACCCATGCTCCGAGCGTCGCGATCAGCGCCATGGGCGCCAAAGCGACACTCTGCACGCTCCCCGCCATGCCCGAGGCAGCGGCGATCTCGGTCGAGCCGGAGAGATTGAGGATGCGGTAAGCATCGGTAGGATTGAACAGGAGCAGCGCATTCAGCGCGCCTCCGCTGACGTAGTGGCCCTGGTCGGCGACCAGAATCCCCAGCAGAGCCATGTCGTAGATGACCACGAAGACCAGCCATATGCCAATGGCGATGCCGGCGGCTGTGCCACGGTCGCGCGCCAGCGCGCTGACCAGATAACCGATCGCCACGAAGACGGCGCCCAGCAGCACCGACGACGCCGTCATCGTCGCGAACGCCGTCCAGCTTTGCCCGCCAATCCCCTTGTCCGTCGTCACCAGCGCCAGTGCGGCAAGCCCGTAGCCGACGCAGGTGGCGAAAGCCAGTATCGCGAGATGACCCAGGAACTTGCCGAGCAGCACCTGACGGCGACGGACGGGATAAGAAAGCAGCAGCGTCATGGTGCCGCGCTCAATCTCGCCGACGATGGCATCGTGGGAAATGAGCAGCGCAATCAGCGGCACGACGAAGATGGTCAGGCTGGCGAGACTGATCACCACGACATCCAGAGCGCCGGCGCCGACCGTGCCGGCAGGCGCGCTGCCGAGGAAGACGAGAGTCAGCGCCAGAGCTGCCAGAAGCCCTGTGGCGGCGATCACCCAGCGGTTGCGCAGGCCTTCGCGCACCTCCTTGGCCGAGAGCAGTAGGATCGTCTTCATTGGGATGCCCTCCCCGCGAGGAAATGTGCATAGAGTTCATCGAGGCCAGGCGGCACCATGTCGAGATCCTTGAAGGGGGCGCCCTCGCCCGCGGCCCGGCGCAGGAAGGCGGCCTTGTCCTCAGGCGAGGCGTCGATCTCGACGATGTGACCGTTGATCTGCCTGAGACCTTTCGGCTCTCCCATCCATTCCCTCAGGCGCCGCGCGCCACCTTCGCCGGCCGTGAGGCGGATTCTCGTCGGCAGTCGGGCGATACGGCGCAATTCGTCGAGCGAGCCATCGGCGATCTTGCGGCCATCGTTGAGGATGACGACTCGACCGGCATTGCCTTCCAGCTCGTTGAGCGCATGGGAAGACAGAAGCACGGTCGTTCCGGCCGCCTGCATCTCGCGGACGATCCCATAGAACTGCTGGCGCAGTTCAGGGTCGAGCCCGGTGGTCGGCTCATCCAGCAAAAGCACCGCCGGGCTGCCGATCATCGCCTGCGCCAGTCCCAGCCGTTGGCGCATTCCCTTGGAATACGTGCCAATGCGTCGGTCGGCGGCATGGGCAAGGCCGATCCGCTGCAGCAGCGCCTCGGCCTCCTTTAGCGGGCCGCCCTTGAGCAGGACATAGAAGCGCAGCGTCTCGCGACCCGTGAGGGCCGGATTGAAGGAGACATTCTCGGGAAGATAGCCAAGACGCCGGCGAACGGTCACGTCTCCGGCGGCCGGGTCCTGCCCGAGCACGCGGACCGAGCCCGAAGTGGGGCGCGCAAGCCCGAGCATGAGCTTGATGAGCGTGGTCTTGCCAGCGCCATTGTGGCCCACAAGGGCGATGACCTCGCCTGCGTCGGCGGCAAAGGAGACGCCGTCCACCGCCCTGACTGAGCCATAGTGCCGTGCGACTGCGTCGAGCTCGATGTTGAAGCTCATGGTCTTTTCCTTCCCTCGATGCCGTCGGGCTCCATGAGCGGATGGCTGTCCATCACGCCGCCGGGAAACACCCCCGGGAAGCGCGCCTGCGCCCAGCGGATCACCTGCACGGCCGGGCTGTTGACCAGCACCTTCGCCGCCGGCGTCTGCCACAGAACCCTGTCGATCACGTCGTTCGGCCGGTAAGGCTTGTCAGCGACCCCGTCGCCGTCAAGGTCGAAGGCCGGGTTGTCGCTCCAGTAGTTGCCACGGCCGCCGCTTGACCAGTCGAGCGAGCGGGTGCCGACATACTTGACCTGATTGCGGTTGCGCACGAAGGCGTTACCGCTCATGGCATTGCCCTCGGAACCTGCCGTAAAGTGGACGCCGATCTCGCAACCCTCGAAGAGGTTGCCACTGAAGCGGTTCTTGTTGGCGTTGTAGATGAAGACACATTTTTCCGGGCCTATGCGCATGCCCGAAGGCGCCGCGACGACTGGCGCGGCGCCTTCGGCGGCTGGCAGGTCCTGATCCGCGACGAAGCGTTGCCCGTTGCTGGTCCAGCGGCCGGCCGGCTGCGGGCCGCCGCGCACGACGTTGCCGCTGATCTCGGAACCATTGGCGTAATTGAACAGGAGGCCGTTGTCGCGATCGCCGTCGGACACATTGCCGGTGACCTTCAGGCCGTTGGAATACATGATTGCGTAGCCGACGATGTTGCCGGTCGACACGTTGTCGGCGATCACGCTGTCGTTGGTGTACATGTAGTGGACGCCGAAACGGAGGTTGGCGAAGGCGTTGCCCCTGAATTCGTTGTTCCTGCTGGCGTTGGCGAAAATGCCGTCGCGGCCGAAGCGGATGTCATTGCCGATGACCTTCGCCCCCGGCGCGTTCCATACCGAGACGCCGCTGCCGGACCGGCTGGTGCGCCCGTCGCGCAGGCCCTCGATGCGATTGTTGCGCGCCACTGAGTCGCGCGCCCCATGCAGATAGATGCCGTAGAGGTTGCCGACGACCGAATTGTTCTCGATCTGCGCGCGCGTCGCGGTCTCGGTGGCGAACACGCCTGCATCCATGGCGTCGAGGTCCATGCCGGAGCCTTCGATCTCAAGACCACGCACAGCCGCATCGGGCGCCAGCAGGGTCACGACGCTGCCCCGTCCGTTGCCCTTCAGCGACGCGCCCGGGTCGCCCTGCAACGTCAGCGGTTTGGCGATGACGACCGGCCCGCGATGCTCGCCCGGCGCAAGACGCAGCACGTCGCCGGGCGCGGCGGCGTCCACCACCGCCTGCATGGGCGCAGCACCAGCAGGCACGGCAATCTCGGCCGCGGTGGCCGCGCCGCCGGGAATGGCGGCTAGAAGTGCCGCCATTCCCATCACTGCCAGGTGCACGACTCGGACCATGTCCTAGGCGCCTTGTGGCTCTACGAACATGCGGCCCTGCATCTCCATGTGCATGGCGTGGCAGAACCATGAGCAGTAGTACCAGTAGACGCCGGGCTTGCTTGCCTTGAACGTCACCGATGCCGTGGCTTGGGGGGCCACCTCCATGTTGATGCCGTAGTTGACGATGGCGAAGCCGTGGGTGAGGTCCTCCACCTCGTCGATGTTGGTAACGTAGACCGTGACCTCGTCGCCCTGCTTGACGCTGAAGCTCTCCAGCCCGAAGGCCGGCGCCGAGGACGTCATGTAGACGCGCACCTTGTTGCCGTCGCGGATCACCTCGCTGTCCACCGTCAGGTCGATGCCGTCGGCCTTCGCCTGCTTGACCGCATCCTCGAAGAACGGATCGGCTCGGTCCCAGATGCTGATCGGATTGATCTTCGAGCGGTGGACGAGGGTCGCGTCGTGCGGCTCGGCGAAGCTCGGGCTGTCATGTACCAGCACCATCTGGTCACCCGAAATGTCAATGAGCTGGTCATTCTCCGGCTTCAGCGGGCCGACGTTGAGGTAACGGTCCTTGGAGAACTTGTTCAGCGAGATCAGCCACTTGCCGTCCGCCTCCTTGGTCTGGCCCATGGAGGTATGGTTGTGGCCGGGCTGATAGTGAACGTCGAGTTTCTGGCGGATCGGGTCGACCTTCTCGCCAGCGAAGGAGCGCTTGGCGTCCTCGATGTTCCACTTGCAGATCTGGCTGTCGATGAACAGCGTGGTGTAGGCGTTGCCCCGACCATCATAGGCCGTGTGCAACGGCCCGAGCCCCAGTTCCGGCTCGGCCACCACCGTGTCGCGCGGCTTGATCTTGTCGTCGAAAAGGTCATCGAACTTGCGCACGTCGAACACCGTCACCGTTGGCGACAGCTTGCCGTTGGCCACCACATGGATGCCGTCTGGCGCGGTGTTGATGCCGTGCGGGCTGTTTGCCACCGGCACGTAGCGGGTGTAGGGCGAGTCGTGTCGCCCGTCGATGACTGGCACCCCTCCCATTTCCTTGTAGTCGCCGCTCTTCACCGCGTCCTCGATACGCTTCAGGTTGAAGATCACGATCCAGTCCTGCTCCTTCGCCATCGTCTGCTCGAGATTGACGCCCTCCTCGGAATTGTAACAGGTGGAGAAGGCGTACTTGCCCTGGTAGTCGGCGTCGACATTGTCGAGATTGCCGTCCACCATCACCTGCCAGGCAACCTTCATCGTGTCGCCGTCCACGGCACTGAAAATGGAATGGTACTGCTTGCTGTCGTCCAGGATCTTGCCGTCATTGGGGATCGGCACGCGGTCCTCGCCGTTGCAGAACACGTAGCCGGTCCTGGGATATTTCTGCACGCGCAAGCCATGCACCGTATGCTGGTTCGGCAGCTGAATGATCTTGTCACACTTCATAACGTCGAGCCGGATGCGGGCGACGCGCGTGTTGGCCTTGTCGTTGACGAACAAGTAGCGGCCGTCATAGGTCCCGTCCGTTTGCGAGGGGTGGGGGTGGTGCAGGTCGCCGTTGAGGTAGATGCCGCCACGGTCATTCAGGAACTCGACAGTCTCCGGCAGCAGACCCTCTGTCAGGATCTTGCGGCTCTCGTTGGTCAGGCCCCAGCCGGTGGCGCTGCAGCGGTTGAAGACAGGGATGCGCATCATTTCGCGCATCGAGGGCGCGCCCATGATACGGACTTCCCCCGTCTGGCCGCTGGAGAAGAACACGTAGTACTCATCCAGCTCGCCGGGCTTGACCTCGAATTCCTGCCCGCCCTTCTCGCTGGCTGCCG
This sequence comes from Mesorhizobium sp. Mes31, assembly GCF_024519675.1. Taxonomy (NCBI): domain Bacteria; kingdom Pseudomonadati; phylum Pseudomonadota; class Alphaproteobacteria; order Hyphomicrobiales; family Phyllobacteriaceae; genus Mesorhizobium; species Mesorhizobium sp. Mes31. Next base: position 16,180 of record NZ_JALJRL010000026.1, read on the forward strand.
CCCGTGACACCACGCTTCCGCTCAACGCCAGTCCCCCGCCCACGCCGGCAGCACCCGCCGCAGCGAGCGCGGCCGTCGTACCCAGCAATTGGCGCCTGCTTAGGATCGTCTTCCTGTCCTGGTCTTCTTGCGACATGTCTTTCTCCTGTTGGTTGGCCTGTCAGCCTGTTGGGTTTGTGTCGTTTTCGGGAACTTTTATCGGCAATCCCTTGTGCGTGATGACGGGTGGGCTTGCCGGCCCCTTGCCCGGCTTGGCGAGGGCCCGCGTTGTGGGCGAGGACAACGCCTCGAATTTCTCCCGCTTCAGCCGCACCTGGATCATGTGCGGACAGCGGTGGTCGTCGTGGTAGAGTTCCTGGCAGTGCATGCAGTAAATGCATTCGTTGACATTGATCTGGCCTTCGGGATGAATTGCCTGGACAGGGCAGTCCTTGGCGCAGCGCTGGCATGGCGATCCGCATTCGGGATAGCGCTTCAGCCATTCGAACATGCGGATTCGGCCGGGAATGGCGAGGGCCGCGCCCAGCGGGCACAGGTACCGGCAGTAGAAGCGCTCGATGAACAGGCCGGCTCCCAGCAGCGCCAGCGCGAAGACGACGAAAGGCCAGCCGCGCGCGAACTTCAGGATGATCGCCGTCTTGAACGGCTCGACCTCGGCGTAGGTCTCCGCCAGAGTCACGGAATAGAGCGACAGGCCGAACAGGCCGAGGAAGATCACGTATTTGATCGGCCACAGACGTTCGTGCAGACCGAACGGGAGCTTGACCTGCGGGACTTTCAGCCATTGCGCGAGGTTATTGGTCAGTTCCTGCAGCGCGCCGAATGGGCAGAGCCAGCCACAGAAAGGTCCCCTGCCCCAGAACAGCAGGCCTCCGGCCACCGCCGCCCAAAGGATGAAGATGAGCGGCGCGGTGAGGAAGAACTCCCAGCTGAAACCGCTCAAGAGCGAATTGATGAAAGTCAGCACGTTGACGACGGAAAGCTGGGCGTTCGCGTACCAGCCGAGCCAGACGAGCGTGAACAGAAGGTAGCCACGCCGCACCCAGGCGAACAGGCGTGGCCGACGCACCAGCCAGTTCTGGAAGAAGAAGATGGCTGTGAGCACCAGCAGGGCGACGACGGTGATGCCGATCTTGACGGCGTTCAGCTTCCAGATCTTCACCCACAGGGGCTCTTCGTTCGCGGAGCCCTGTCCGGCGGTCTCGGCTGCGGCCTGCGCGCCAGCGGCCGGTCCGGGTGCGACCGCTTGCGGTTCCCGCTGTGTTGCGGGCGTTGGCGCCGCCGCCTTCAGGTAGCGATTGGGCAAGGTATAACCGAGTACGAACGGCAAGGTCGCCTTGTCGCGGGCGCCGTAGCTGCGCTGGACGAGCAGTTGCAGCTCCCACGGCTCGGAAAGATCGAGTGAAAACTCGTCCGGGACCGTGAACAGCGCAATCTCGCGCAGGTGCGGCGCGCCCTTGGTCGCGAGGTCCCCGAGACGCGTATGGTTGCGGTCGCGAAAGCGCACCCCTTGCCCGTCCTGCAATAGCTCGATGCGATCGAAGATGCCGCCGCGCACATACCCGGAGCCCTTGAAGGAATATGTGCCGTCTCCGGCCACCACAATCGCCTGCTGGCCGGGTCGGAGCGACTTCTGCAGACGCTCATAGGCGGTATCGCCCAGGAGGCTGCGGCCGATGGTAGGCACGCTCACAGGCGCGATATAGAGATCGATGAAGCGATCGTCCGGATTGCCCGTCTCCGGTCGCGCGGCGGCCTCCGGATGGCCGGAATCGGCGAAGGCCTTGGTCACCTCGCCCACAGTCAGGCGCAGGCTGCGCACCGAGCCGTCGCCCAGCAGGGCATTCCAGTCGTGGACTTCCGAAACGGTCGCATCCACTGTTTTCGCCGGGGTGACTGGCGCGCCGGCGGCCAACGTTCCGGTTTCCGCCAGACGGCCACTGCGGATCAACTTCACGGCTGAGCGCACGACGCTGTCGCTCATCACCAGGACGGTGACGGTCGCGCCGCTGACGATGTCCACTTGCGGCAGCTGTTCCTGACCAGCAGCGACTCGGCCAAGGTCCTTGCCGATCAGCGAATTGAGCGCCGCGACGACCTTTTCCTGCGGGATGCCTATGAGGACGATGGGTTCCTTGTGCTCGACCAATTTGATGCCGCGGATGACTCCCTTGGAGTCGATGCCGACAAGGATGCGGATCGGCTTGCCTGAATAGCCTACCGCGCTGGAGAAGTCGGTGTTGAGATAGACGTAGCCGACCGGCTTTCCGCTTGACAGGAGCGGCGCCAGTGGCGGGCTTCCCGACATCTCGCCATAGGCGTCCGCGCCTTGGATCAGCTCGCCGGGCTGCGTGCCCGAAAGAAAGTGCTGCAGGCTTTCGTCGGCACGGCTCTGAGGCGTGCAAAGGGCGAGCAGCGTGAACACAGCCAGTATGAATGCCAGCGCGTGCCGCGCCCCGGTGCCGACTTGGCGCGATACCGCTCGGTCGGTCCTATCCATCAATGTGGCTGTCGGCATGCTCGTCCTCTCACGGCCGCTTCAGGCGTAACCGGTCTCAGGACGCACATATCGGTGGTTTTGCCTGATGGTTCTTTGATCAAACGCAAACAAATGCACTGAGGGAGGTTGTAGGACTAAGCGCCTAAGCGAGAGAAGCTGTCCCATGTCCCGCCTGATATCCGAACCGACGCCAATCCAATCGATGGACGAGCTTCTTGCCGTCGCGCTCGCGATGGAGAAGGAGTCCGCCGACCGCTACGCAGCCCTTTCCGAGCGCATGCGCTCAGCCGGCCAGCTGGAATTGGCCGATGTATTTGATCGTCTCGTGCGCGAGGAGACCCGGCATATCGATATGGTTGTGAGTTGGTCGCGCCAGATCAGCCGACAGCCGCGAGAAGTCCTGCCGGCCGACGCCGTGCCGCAGGACGTGTTCGACGATGAGGCAATAGGGCTTGTCTCGCCCGAACTTGTGGACGCCTACCGTTCTTTTGCGATCGCCGTCCGAAACGAGGAGCGCGCTTTCGCCTTCTGGTCCTATATTGCAGCCCATGGCGCGTCGTCGGAAATTCGCGAGGCAGCCGAGCAAATGGCGCGCGAAGAGCTTGAGCACGCGAAAACACTGCGGCGCGAACGGCGGAAAGCCTTTTTCAAGGATCGGCGTATGGGGCCGACAGTCCGGGAACCCCACGATCTGCCCAGCCTGGAAATGGAGGTCTGCCAGCGCCTTGAGGAATATGCCGACAGGAACGAGGATCGAAGCGAATGCCGTGATCTCGCCCTTGAGGCGCGCATGCTCTCCCTTGATCTCGCATCGGATCCTCTCGAGGATCCCCCGCACGCTGGATCGCCGCCGCCGAGATCCCTGGATGCGCTCTGCGAATGGTTGGCTGATTACTATATCGACGCCGGCGAACAGCTACCTTCGCAGGCCGCCCGGGATCGGGCGCAAGCCCTTGCCACCATCGCCGTCAAGCGCCTGGCTGTCGTGCGGGCTCTTGCAATGAAATAGACAGGAACCTGGCAGTCTGCGTCGGGTCATCACTCACAATGTCAAATCAGTTTACCTCCAGACCGCGGCTTGCCCGGCAAGCCGAAGTCGTCGCCGATCCCGGGGCGCGTCCGCGTCAGTTGGCGCAACGCGTCGTGGCGTCGTTCACGCCCGTCCTCGATCGCCATCGGAAAATGAAAGAACAATCTCACGCCAGTTTGCGCTGCAACAAAGTGAACCTGCCTGAACCACGGTAGGAATTGAACGATATTCATCTCGCAAAAAAGGAAAGTAGATCATGAAATACGCAACCATCGCAGCGGCAGCTTTCGCGACCCTTGTCGTCTCAGGCGTAGCCCAGGCCGCCGACCATCAAGTGCAACTGCTCAACAAGGGCGAGCACGGCGTCATGGTCTTCCAGCCGAATTACATCGAAGCAGCCCTCGGCGACACAGTGACTTTCGTCCCGACCGACAAAGGCCATGACGCGGCCAGCATCGACGGCATGATCCCGGACGGTGCGCAGCCCTTCAAGGGCGAGATCAGCAAGCCGGTCACTGTCACGGTCGACAAGGAAGGCGTCTACGGCATCAAATGCGTCCCACACTACGGCATGGGCATGGTGGCGCTGATCGTCGTCGGCAAGCCCGTGAACCTGGAAAAAGCCAAGACCGTCAAGCAGCCTGGCAAGGCCAAGACCGTGTTTGCCGATCTTTTGTCGAAGGTCCCGGCAGGCAACTGAGCCGGAACCCGCCGGATTTGGTCGCCGCCGGCTTGTCCGGCGGCGACCTTGGTGTGCCTGTCGGCATTGATAGAAGAATGCCAGATCGCGATGCCGTGCACACGCCAAGACAGCTAGCCGGCAACCCTATCCTGGCTGGCTGAGTCAACATCGCTGCGAACTCGGTTCCGGTTATTAGGCCGCAGCAGGAATGTCTTGCGGCAAAAGGCTTTCGCGTGACATGTTGCTTGGAGCTCAAAACATGGCACAAGCCGGAAAATAAAGATGAGTCGTCTTGACCGCTCGCTGATCGCCAGCCTATCGGCGTTCCAGGGCCTGACCCCGGCTGAACTCGATCGCATGGTAAGCCAGGCCCGCTCGCTGCGCATCGCAAGGAACCGGGCCGTCTTTGAGCAGGAGCAGGACGCCCATTCCTTCTTCCTGTTGCTGGATGGCCATATCCGCGTCGTCAAGAGTACGGCGGAGGGCGGCGAGGTCACTGTACGCTACATTGGTCCTGGCGAACTGATGGGCATAGCCACGGCTCTTGGCCGCACCACCTATCCAGCCAGCGCCATGGCCGCGGTTGACTGTGTAGTGCTGGCGTGGCCTAGCAGCCTGTGGTCGGAATTCGCCTCCGCCTATCCAGCCTTTGGCGCCAGCACCTACCAGACCGTCGGCAACAGGCTGCAGGATGCCCACACGCGTGTGGTCGAAATGTCAACCGAGCACGTCGACCAAAGAGTGGCCCATGCCCTCCTCAAGCTGGTGAACCAGACTGGAAGAAAGACGGAGGAGGGTCTCATGATCGACTTTCCGATTTCCCGCCAGGACATCGCCGAGATGACGGGCACGACGCTGCACACGGTTAGCCGCCTGATGAGCGCCTGGGAAGGAAAGGGACTGGTCAGAAGCGGCCGCCAGAAAGTGACTGTCGTGGAGCCGCATCGCCTGCTCATGCTGGCCGAAGGCCGGACGCAGAAGACATAGGAGCCGCCGAACGGCCGGAGGATGCAGCGGCTTCCAGATCGCTGCGCAACAAATCTTCATCCAATCCGTGCTCGCGGGCAGCCTCAGCAACCGTGTGGAAGGATGCAATTGGACAACCAACGCACAGCATGCCGCGGCGAATGACCACGCGGATGGTCAGCGGCCATCTGCGCATGATCTGGTCCATGGTCATATCGTCACCAATCAAAGATTCCATCGTCGTCATCCGCTTGCAAAGTTGGTCAACCTTAAAGCCATGCACGTCAGTGGTTCTTTGCGCATCGACAAACTCCGGCGCGGAGCCGGCGTCATTGGCTCAGCCTCGCCGGATCACGACGCGATAATGTCCGTCGGGCTCGAGGGCTCCGCGCCAGAGATGGCCGCGCGCCTGCAGTTCCTCGAGTAGGAAGATCGGCTCGCGCGGCAGCAGTGCGACAAGCGTTTGTCCGGGCGACAGCGCCTCGACCCCTTCCAGCGTCCGCACCAGCGGCTCAGGAGGCTCAAGATCGCGATTGTCCAGTTCGACGACGGGCGAAGGCCAGGTCTCGCTGGCGGGGGTTCTATCAACCGCTGGCGCCGGTTCGGGTGCCACAGGGTCCGGCTGCTGGTCGGCCGGCGTGAAGATCACCTCCCAGTCGCCATTGCCGATCTCGCGCGCCGCCGGTTCAAAGCCAAGATTGCCCAAGACATGAAACAGGGGGATCGGCTTGAAGGTAGCAAGCAGGCGCAGGCTCTGGCCGGGGGAGAGTGCCTCGACCGCCGCCATGATGGCACTGAAGGGTTCCCCGCCTTCGCGCAGGATCGGCCTGACGTCGACGTCGTAGTAGGGAAGGGTCATTGCTAGCTCCAGTAGATTTTCCGTCAAGGTAGGGTGGGGAGGAAAAGTCGTGGCCGCGAGGCGCCCTCGGGCAGGCGTTTGTCGGGCGGCACGTTGGCGAGACGCCGCGCCAGGACGAGCTCGACGACAATGGCCAGCGTTGCAAGCAGCGTTACGGCGGCTGCGGCGCGAAACAAGCCAGGCTGGTCGCCGAGCAAGGTTGCCGTGCCAGCCATCACGCCGAGGAAATAGAGCGCGAACCACATCCAGCCACGTCGTTCGATGACGAGGTCCTGGACTCGCGGGGTCGGCTTCTTGCCCATGACCGGGCCATAGTATTCCAGCCAGGTCAGGAACGGCACGATCTTGTAGAGCTGCGAAAGTCCCAGTCCAGTTAGCCAGCCGAAGGCGACGAGATAGAGAAGCGCGCCGACATGGCGTTCCAGCGTTCCGGTCGCCAGCAGCGCAAGCAGCAGAACCCCAGACAAGGCGAGTGCCAGAAAGGCAACTTGGGCCGCGCGGCTGTTCAATTCGATGGCACGGCGCTTGCGGAGTCGGTAGAAGAACGAAAGGTCGAGCCCGTAAAGGACGAGGGCAGCTATCGCGAGCGCCAGCGCCAGCGCCGTCGCCGAGCCGGTCGCAAGTCCCACCTTTTCCAGAGCGGCGGCGATTGGCGAGGTCAGCGCGGTCAGGAGCAGTGCGACGACCCCGATCCACCAGGACACACGACTGGTGGCGCGCTCCCGGTCCGGCGACAGCATGAACATGGGCAAAAGCCGGTACGAGACGCCGATCGCCGTGAAACTCAGCCATCCGCCAAGCCCAATGGCGATATGGACAGGAAGCGCCTGCACCCGGAAGTCGATCACGGCCAGCGCGGGAAGATAGCCCGAAAGCAGCAACGCGAACAGCGCGCCGAGGATGGCCGTGACAAGCACGCATACCAAGCCCACGGCAACGAAACGCGCGGGAAGCTGCAGGTTCGCGCGCCAGAGCGTGCCACCGAGCACACCGCAGACGAGCAGGAAGCCGGCAGGTAGAAGCGTGCCTGCCAGGGCGAGCAGAGGAATGCCGGTATCGAAGACGCCGGCCAATTGCAGGAAACCCGCCAGAAGAAAGGCGAGCCCGGTCAAAAGACATATCAAGGCGGGCAACACCAACCGTTCCCCGCGCAGAGGCTGTGCGATCAGCACCGGCACGAACTGAAACAGGGCACCGCACATCAGCATGCTGAGCCAGCCGATCGTAACCATGTGCACGAGGACCAGCGTCTCGGGCGCCTCCGCCGCCACCGCAGGGAAGCCGTAGCCGGCGACCATCAACATCTGGGCAGCGACAAGAAAGACCAGCGCTACGGTAAAATATGACATCGTCCAGCGCGATAGCGCAGTGCCTATCATAGCCTTTTCCTCGCGGCGCCTCCTTGACGGACAGCGCATCAAAACCGTCGAAACTTCGCTGTGGCTTTCCGGCGAGGGAAGCCTTACTGAACTCCTCTTGCCGGAGGCCACTCGCGCCCAAAGTTTAACCGGCCTGTCTCAATAGACTTTGTCCAAACGCAAACTTGTTTGCGAGCGAAGCATTTTCTCTTCGACGGAAGGGGCGAGCCCACTGGACTGGCGGACGCGCTTGCCTCGATATGGGCGTCCCTCGATTTCAGCCTGTCCGACCAGAACGCTGACATACTAGCGCAGCGCTTTTGATGCCGCGATCATCGACAAGCGTGGTCAGGCGCAGCGCCGGGCTTTTCGAGGTACATTGTTGAGTTCAAGTAGTGGCGAAACAGGATCATGCCTTCCTGCAGTAGCCCGTTCAGGCCCGACTGAGGGACAGCCATACCCCGACCGAGCCGTTCGACCGTTTGGGGAGACCGGATGTCGATGATTTCACGGCCTGATAGGCCAAAGTCGCGGCAATTGTTGTTTTGGTAGATCCAAATCGACGCTTGTTCGCCATTCGTACGGTCACCTCAACCAGTCTTGGAAGGGGGTACGAATGTGTCAACGGACAGCTCGCTGATCACTATTTCAGTGCTGGAGGCTTTTCCTTCTTCGCCGGGCTGGCCCACGCCTGTTTAGAATCGCGCCGCAGGTCACGCAAACAGCGCCGTGCGCTGATCAAAACGGTAGAGAAACCTGGCCAGCGTTCAATCAAGCCGAAAGCCTGAAGCGCCAAAATGTAACGTGATGACCTCTTATCAAGAGAACCTTGTGAATAGGTCCATACTCAGCCCGATCCTGCATCGGCGATCCTGCAAATCACGCTGGCTACAAATATTCAATATTTGCCTTCGCCGATCGCAAGGGTCAACGGGGCGTCGGTCGTGATTCTCCGAATGGAAACGGAGAACCTTGGGGAGCTTGCAGCTCGCATCCGATAACGCAGAGCAGGTGTTCCCACGATTGTCACCTCAACCCACGAAGGCAAGGATGCGTTCCGGCGAAAGCGGCAGGTCTGTCAGTTCGGCGCTCAGCGCATGATTGACGGCGTTGACCACTGCCGCCGCAACCGGAATGGTCGCTATCTCGCCTACGGCTTTTGCGCCGAACGGGCCGGTCGGTTCCCCCCTCTTCGATCAGCACGACGCGCATCGGCGGCATCTCGGACGCATTGGCCAAGGTGTAGCGGCTGAAACTGTCGCCACGCATCCGGCCAGTGACCGGGTCGATCGCGACATCTTCGTAAAGGGCATAGCCGATACCGATCTGGATTCCCCCGTGGATTTGACCTTCCACCAGCATCGGGTTGATGGCTCTGCCAATGTCATGGGCGGCAAGATAATCCGTCACTCGTACGCGACCTGTGAGCCTGTCGACCTCCACTTCCGCAAAATGAGCAGCGTAGGAGCCCGGATTGGCCTGGGCGCGATAGATTTCGGTCGCTGAGGGCAACTCCGCTCCGCGGGCGACGAGGCGGGCTGCCAATTCCGAGAGCGCCAGACCCGAGCCGTCCGGGCGGCGCACTGCGCCTGCTTCGAGCCGCATGCCGGCCGCTTCCGTGTTCAACTCCCGGACTGCCGCAGCCCGGATCACTTCCGAGAGTGCGACGCCTGCACGTCGGATCGCTTCGCCGCATATATAGGTCATGCGACTGGCCCGCGTGCCCAGATCATAAGGGCAGCTATCGGTATCGGCTGGAACGATGGCAATGTCGCAAGCGCTTAGACCCAACGTTTCGCCCGCGATCTGGGCAAGTGTCGTGTCGGCTCCACATCCGAGATCGTGGAGCGCGCAGACGAGTTCCGCTCGCCCATCGGGCAGGAGCCTCAACGTCGCCGTCGTCTCCTCATGGAAACCCGGACAGCAGCCATTGATGTGAGTGGCTGACGCTAGCCCCACTCCTCGCCGCCACCGCCCTTGCCCCGCATCCCCCAGCCGGCGTACGTGCCACCCGAATGCATCGGCTCCACCTATCAGGCATTCTCTCCCGCGAGCGTTGCCGACGTCGAGCCCCTGCCAGGGTTCAATCGCGTTGGGGCCGACGAGATACCTCAACCGCATCGCCACCGGATCAATCCCCAGCCGCCGCGCGGCTATATCCAGCGTGATCTCGGCTATTGTGTGGATTTGCGGGGACCCGTAGCCGCGAAAAGCGCCCGCGGGAACAGTGTTGGTATATACGGCGCGACCTCGATAGCGCTCGGCGGGAACATCATAAAGCCGAACCAGCCGTTGAAGCATCGAAATGGGAAGGTAGTTGCCCCCGGTGCAGTAAGCGCCAATGTCCACCAGTGTCTCGGTGTCGCGCGCCAGGATACGGCCATCGATACTGATCCCGATCCGCATCCGGCCCGTGACAGAGGAACGCGTGCGGGTCGCGGTGAAAGTTTCATCCCGGTCGTAGCGGATCATCACTGGCCGCTCCAGCGTCAGCGCAAAAAATGCGCACAACGGTTCGAGAATCGGCTCCGCCTTGCCGCCGAAGGACCCACCGATGGGGGTCTTCGTCACGCGTATCTGCTCTTGCGGCACTCCCAATGCCTGAACGACGACCGCCTGAACTGCAAAGACACTCTGACATGGTGAAAGGATCCCGATGCGGCCATCGGGTTCGGGCTTGGCAATGCAGGCGTGGGTTTCGACGGCACAATGGTGGCTGCGTGGAGTGGTCACGTGCGTTTCCACCACCAGCTCAGCAGCAGCAAATCCGGCCTCGGTGTCGCCACGAACGAAGCTCTCATAGGCAACGGGGTTCATGAAAGTGGGCGTGCCGTCTTCCTGCATCGCAAGTCCGGCGTGAAGGAGTGCGGCTTCCTGGTCAAATATGGCGGGGAGATCCACATACTCGACCGCGATCAGCTTTGCAGCGAGGCGCGCGATCTCCTCAGTGTCCGCCACAACCGCGGCGACCCGGTCGCCGACATGACGCACTATCGGAGCGAACATTCGCTCGTCCGCCAGCGCCTCCTGCCCGGCGAACCAGATGGAGCTGTTGTAGAAGCGTGCCGGCGTGTTTTCGTGCCAGAATACAGCGTGTACGCCCTCAACCGCCAACGCGGATGCGGCATCGATACAGGCGACGCGGGCATGCGGATGCGGGCTGAAAACGAGCGCGCAGTGCAGCAATCCCTCGACATGCAAGTCGGCCGTGAAGCGCAATGCGCCCGTGACCTTAGCCACGCCGTCAACGAGCGGCACGCGCCGCGAAATCTGATTCATTCCGCCGCTTCCTCGAAGAGCCGGTCACGCGGGCTCAGCCCCACGGCCTGGGCAATTAGGTCGAGTCCCAACCCTGCGGCCGCACGGCGTTTGTAGATCTGCGAGTTCCGGCCCGGAATGGCCGCGTCGACCTCGGCGCCCAATGCCGACAGGAAATCGCGCAGCGTGGCAGGCTCCAGCTTTCGGCCCGCGAGCGCTATCTCGGCGAGAGGCAGGCGGAGAGGACCTGGGCCGAGCGCGCCAGCTTCCACCCGAACAGCGCCGAAATGGTTATTCTGATACTCGGCTAGCAGCGCGAGATTGAGGCGAGAGATAGTCATGTCTCGCCGGGGCCCCAGCTTGACGAAGGCACTGTACGGGAAAAGTGCGTTTGCTGGCAGGATCACTTCCGTAATCAGATAACCTAGGCTTGGCGCATAATCGCATAGCGCGACCTCGCGCGGTGCGCCGTCACGCCCTATCAACACCAGTCGTGCCCCTGCGGCGAACAACACGGGCATCAGGTCGGCGGCTGGGGCGGCATTGGCGATGTTGCCGGCGATGGTCGCCCGGTTGCGGATCTGGACAGATCCGCATTGTGCGGCAGCCTCGCAAAGGGCCGGAAACCTTGCTCGCAACCCGCAATCCGCGGCAAGCGCTGCGACAGTGGTGGTACCTCCGATGCGAATGTCCGTGTCATCCGTGGAAATGAATGCCATGCCGGCCACACGCGCGAGATCAACCAGCAGTCCGGTTCCAGGGAGCGGGCGCCCCGCGATGAGCATGTCCGTCCCCCCGGCGATGAAATGCACCGGTCCCACCTCCGCGGCTAGCATTGCCCGCAACTGGCCATATCGACAGGCGCGGCGACCGCCATCGCGTTCATCGACCTGCCCCCTGGCGCGCGGCAGCCTCGATAGCGACGGCCTGCACGATGGTCTCGAACCCCGTGCAGCGGCAGATATTGCCCGCCAGTGCATGGCGGATCTCAGCTTCGCCAGGATTGGGATTGGCACGCAAAAGCCCCTCGGCTGCCAGCAGCATCCCCGGAGTGCAGTAGCCGCATTGCACGGCACCCATCTCCAGGAAGGCCCGCTGCAGATCGTTGATATCACTCCGACAGGGTCCCTCGATGGTGGTAATCTCGCGGCCTGCGGCCTGGAAAGCCAGTATTAGACAGGAATTGACCGGCTGGCTATCCAGCAGCACCGTGCAGGCACCACACTCGCCTTCGCAACAACCTTCCTTGACACCCGTCAGGCCAAGCACGTCGCGAAGAAATCCGCTCAATCGGGAGATTGGCGAAATCTCCGTCTCGATCGCCTGACCGTTAACCTTCAGCGACATTCTCATGGCGTGGAATCCTCCTCGCTTTTTATGTTTCGAAGGTTTGATCTGGGCGGCGACGGGACCAGTCGGTGGCGGCGAAAAAGGATGCCTGCAGAGTGCTACCGGACGTTGGGCTGGTCATCAGCCGCCGCAGCAGCAATCGCTGCGGACGATTGCGGTCTGCTGATTTCGACGCGCCAGACATCCGGCCCTCGCTCGAGATACGCCAGGATATTTGGCCTCGATCTGATGGCGCAGGGAGCGCGGGTCGTGGTCGTTGACTATGATGAAAGAAGTGCCCTCGCCCGGGGCGGTTGCCACTCCGAAAATTCGCGGGTGGCGATCAGCCGGGGCGATAGTCCGCACGTCGATCAAGCGCTCCGCCGCGAGTTCTAAATGTGTCATTTCAATTGAATTCTCGGCCGCCAAAAACGTTGAAGCCAAGCGACGGCGGCAATGATCGGTTCCGGCGCGAAAATCTACCCTGTGGTCAGCCAGCCTGTTTGTCAAAACGCAAACAATTACAAGAATCTTGAAGGTACTGGGAAATTGCCGCTTGATGACATTTCGCAAAGAACCGTGCGGCGAACGGCTAATTGACGTTCCACCCCGAGAAGGATTTCCGCTTCTGCCGATCGATGTGGATACGATGCGGTCCTGATCCGCGCGTCAGGAAGGCGCTTTGTTCGGCTGCCGCGCACGCAATTTGGGTTGAACGAGCATACCGCCAAACAGAGCCGCGTATCCGAGGAAGGCCACCACCCACGACGTCGCCGACATATGGAGAAGCACTTCTTCCGCAGGCACGAACGCGGCGCCGATGCGAAAGATGGCCGCGAGCACGATCGCGACAAAGACCGCGCATGTGCCAATGCCCGCCCGCAACTCACGGCCTGTATGCCCAAGGGTGGCTCGGGTCATGACGGCGAGCGTCATGCATGCCACCGCACCTACGCTGAACGCGTGAATGCCCGCTGCGGAAGGAACGGTCTCCGGTAGGACGACGGCAAGTCCGGCCAGCAGAAAACCGATCGGCACAAAGACGAACGCTACGTGCAGGATCAGCACCAGCGGATCGCGGAGCGTGCGATCACCAGCCCAGCGCGCAAGCCGCATGACGTTGAGGACCGCTCCGGAGATCAGCATTCCGCCCGTTACGTTGCTTTCAGGAAAGAAGGCCCAGGCCGCCAATGCGGTCGCGGACAATGCGATCGTTGCTGCGTCGAAATGGGTGAACGGGGACGGCAGACGTCCCTGATTTTCGCGCGCCAACCAATTCCGGGTGAAACTGGGAACAACGCGTCCCCCTATAATCATTATGAGGACGACAGCGGCCCCGAGGCCGAGCCGGCGGCTGATATCCGAGATGCCTTGGTAGTGCGCTTCGGCATGAAACATCACGTTGGCCGCCAGAAGCACGGCAACCGGCAGCAGCACCTTCAGGTTTCGCCAGTTTCGGCCCGCGATGATTTCGGTCGCGGCGGCGGCTGCTACCGCCAGGAGAAATGCGCAGTCGACTGCGGCTCCGACGAGCCAGCCGGTGTCAGCTGAAAAGAACACCGCAAGCCGACCTGCAAGCCACAGCAGGACGAGCGCTAGCAGGGGCAGGCCTTGCACAGGCAGACGTCCGGTCCAGTTCGGGATGGCCGTCAGCAGGAATCCCGTCATGATTGCCGCGAGATAGCCAAAGAGCATCTCATGGACATGCCAATCAACGGGCAGAAAGACGCTGGAGGTTGTGATCTGGCCGTAAAACAACGGCAGCCAGAAAAGGATGGCTGCTCCGGCATACAGAGAGCCGAGCAGGAAGAACGGCCGGAAACCATAAGACAGAACCGCCGGATAAGCGCCTGGTCGGGTGCGAGGAATTGCCATCAAATGCATTTCAAAAAGGAGGAAGTCAGGCGGTCTAATGTCCGCTTGCAGGACTCTGTTGATTTTTCAGAATGAGATTTACACAACCTAAATGGCGACTTGAACTTGAGCCAACAGGGCCTCGAATACTTTCTTGGCTTTCCCCGACTGTTTGACAGTCGCTGCATGAGCCAGATTGACCGGCTTGCCGACCACGATCAGCGCCACCATGCCCATCCCATAGTGAGCCGCGCATTTCACGCCATACACACCTTCCTTGTCGAGTTTAACGGTAATCTGTTCGCCTGACTTACCCTTGAAAGTCTTTGCTCCGTTCGGGATCATTCCCCAGATGCTTTGTGCATAATGGCCCTCGTCGGTCGGCACGAACGTGACCGTATCGCCGGGCGCTGCCTGGACAAAGTCAGGCTGAAAGACCATCATACCTTTCTCGCCCTTGTTAAGCATCTGGATTTGGTGATCGGCCGCCTGGGCCGCTCCTGCCAACATCGATACGGCGAGGGGGACGGCGATTGCAATTGCGTATCTCATGATCTTGCCTTCCTGTTCAGATTCTCGATGAGGTTCGCGCTATTTCTAGGCTGTCTTCGGCCTGAGAACTTTGCGACAGCGCAAACAAGGTTGGGAAATGAGGAATAGAGCCGCGGTGTCCGCCACTTGACGCTCGTTGGTCGCCTAGACATGAGCCGGCCGAAGCGATGCTCGGGTACCTAGCCCGCCTCGATAATCCCGATTATCGGCAAGACATGCTCGCGTTCAAATGCAATATGTCGGCGCACGCTTTTGAAGAAGCCACGCAGCATGAATTCGAGAGCTTCAGCATTCTCGACGGTTTCGCCACGGCCAATCGCCAGCAGAATTTCGGTCACCTCGCCCGCAAAGCATTCGTCTTCGACGTGTTCGGCGCGCAATCGCCGGGCTGAGGCAAGCTTGGCATTGCTGCCGACCGCAGCGACCTCATAGGCGGGAAAGATGATACTTTCTTCATATTGATGAATGCTGCGCAACAACGGGACGATTGCATTGGCTGTGCCGAGGCACTTCCAGCGATCGACTTCCGGTAAGGAGTCGGCGATTTTTTCCAGAGTGTCACAGAGCTGCAGCTTTTCCCTATGTGCGCTTTTCATAACGGCGCCTAGGGTCGCCTCCCTGCCTGATGGGCCCGCTAATGTCGAATTTTCAAGACCAGCTTCAAACAGAGATGATCCTCGTTCGTTTGTTCCGTTCAATGCCAGCCTCCCGACATTTGCGTGCTTGACGCTGCCCAATCCAAAAGTACGAGGCTTTGATATGGATCAAGGCAGAGGCGATCGGCTGCCGAAGTGGTGTCCCTGCGGACTGGTATCCGCGCGTCCAAATTAGTGGTCGGAGACAATCTCATGAAAATTGGCACCGAGATTGTCGCCTTGGGCCTATTCGCTTTCACGGCACTGTTGGCTGCCGACTTTATGCCAACGTTGGGATGGCGATGGAGGGCTGCCATCCCAGTGCTTCAGCTTCATGCCTCGAGCGGGGGACCTCCTCAGCAGTGATCTGGAAAGGTATCCCCAGTTGATTGCGAACCCGTGCAAGCATGTTGAGCGTCAGCCTACTACTGGGCAGGTAGCGGCGGCTGCAGAGCCTGTGCGTAGTCAAAATCCAGTCCGGTAAGGGCACTGTAGATCGCCAGGCCAACCGCCAGCGCCATAACTGGCGGCAGCGCGTTGCCGATCTGACGCTTCTGCGGGTGTTGCGTACAGCAGAACACCCAGTCGTCTGGAAAGCCTTGGAGCCGTGCGCGCCCATTTTCATCGTGAACTGGAAGGGCGCATTTTGACACGAGCTTTTCCCAGACTTCGTAGGCAGGACAGTCTCGCTTCGCTAGCCGCAGGAACGAAGCCGGAAGTGATAGTCCGATGAGTGGGGGAAGGCGGTAGCGCTCTCCCGCTACCACCATACCCCCCGACGCACTGACGTCGTTGGGGAAGGCTTTCTCCCCCAGGAGTGCCGTTAGACGTCCGGCGATTTCTACTTCGACTCCGCCGAGCCTTGAGGGATCGCGAAACACGGTCACGGTTTCGATCAAGTCCCGCATCGCTTCTGCGGATTCGGAATCGCCGGCCACAAGGCCTTTAGCAAGTCCGGCCTGCAGTTGATTCAATTGTTCTTCGTAGCGTGCCAACACTGCAGGATGCAGTGCGATCACGGTGGCCGCCGCTGGCACCTGATTCAGTTCCGTTACAATCGCTTTACGCTCTTCATTAAGCGTTGTTGATTGCGGTCCCAAGACTGCGGGATCGCCATGGCCCTTGGCGATGGCGAGGCTGCACTGTCAAAGCGTATCCGAGATGCCATTCCGTTACGCGCCGAGCAAAAGCAGGACTTCCTCAGCAAGTTCACGATCGTCATCCGTGCTACGGTCAAGGGCGACATGCTCGTGGCCCTCCTGCAAGGAACGCTCGGCGGCCTGATATTCTGGTTCCTTGGAATTGGCGCCCCGCTTCTATGGGGGGTGGTGATGGCCTTCTTTTCATTGCTGCCCGCGATAGGCGCAGGCTTGATCTGGGTTCCGGTTGCCATCTATTTGCTGGCGAGTGGAGCTGTCTGGCAGGGCGTGGTCCTGATAGCGTTCGGTTCCCTCGTCATCGGGCTCGTCGATAACTTCCTGCGTCCGATCCTGGTGGGCAAAGACACAAAGATGCCCGACTACGTTGTGCTTGTCTCCACACTGGGCGGTATCGCGACGTTCGGTCTCAACGGATTTGTTGTCGGTCCAGTCATTGCGCCATGTTTATCGCGGCTTGGGACATATTCACGGCGTCAAGAAAACGCGGCGAGGGTGACGGCAGCTTGCGTTGAACCCGGAGAAGGGACCCCGTTCGCGGAACGGCAGTGGCCACGGCCGTGTCCTGGCAGCTGGCCCGGCAATCTCCGTCCGCTATTGATCCCGGTCAAATTGCCACTCCGCTGGCTTCGATACGATTTCAGTTGCAAGGAAGTGGCGTGGCAGACGTAGAATTTTTCGCAGAAAACTGGGAGCGAACATCATGGGAAGCAAGAGTGACAAAGCAGCCGGACTGGCCAATCAGGTTGTAGGGAACGTCAAGCAGGGTGTTGGCAAAGCGGTCGGAAATGAACGGCTTCAGGCTGAAGGTGTGGTCCAGGAAGCCAAGGGCAAGGTTCAGAAGGCGGTTGGCGACGTGAAGGGAGCCGCTAAAGACGCCACCAAGAAGGTGGCGGCAGCGATCAACAAGAAGCTCTGATCTCTTATACCCGACTCAAGACTCTATGATGGATAGCAGTACCTTGCGATGGCTCTTGTGAGGTTGCGGAGATTGCGACGAAGATCCATGACTGACCTCGATCCGCCATCGCTATCCCTAGCTGGGTCATGTCTTAGCCGATGGCGGCTGTGGCGACCTCGACGGCCCTGTCTCGATCCTGGATATCGGCGCCGTAGACGACCACCCCGACCAGATGGCCGAGTGTGTCGGTGACGATGTGGCGCTTGCGGCCCTTGATCTTCTTGGCGGCGTCGAACCCGCGCGGCCCGCCGCTTTCGGTGGTCTTGACGTCCTGGCTGTCGATGACGCCCGTCGTCGGGCTTGCCTGCTGGCCTTCTAGTTCACGCGCCGCCGTGACGAGGTTGTGGCGGATCGTCTTCAGGACCCCACGAAATGACTAGGTGCTACCCTCGCGAACCGCCGTCATGACCTTTGGGCCGGCTGGTCAATGCGAATGCAGCGAATGAGCGCTGCACTCTTTCCAGATCAAGGCCGTCGGCAATGATGACCAGCCGCGAGCTGCGATCTTCGCTCGGCCATGCCTCCATATGGACAGGCGGGTGAACGAGGTGCTGTATACCGTGGATGGCAACCGGGCGGTCTTCGCTTGCGATGTTCAGGATGCCCTTCACGCGAAGGACGCTCTCGCCATGCCTGTTCAGCAGCATGGTGAGCCACAAGCCGAATGCGGTCCAATCAACTTCGTCATCCCAACTCAGCACGCAAGAAGCGATCGCTGCTTGATGCGTTTGCCCGTCGGCGGTCGATAACAGGGCTGCTTCCTCGCAAAAAAAACCCGATTGCGACTGCAGCAGGCTGCCACGTGTCACAGTGTCCGGTTCGAACAGATCGCTTGCCGAAAACCCAAACCGGACATCCAGTATCGCCGCATCCGGATTGATCCGCCGCAGCCGGTCCGAAAGCCGGACAATCTCAACGCCTTCGGCGAGATCGGTCTTGGTCATAACCAACCGGTCGGCAACGGCCACCTGCCGATTGGATTCGATGTACCGGTCGAGTTCCACCTCCCCGTTCACGGCATCAACCGTCGTCACGACGTTCCCTGCCTTGAAATGATGTCTCAGCATCGGATCAGATTTTAGCGTCGAGAGAACCGGAAACGGATCCGCCAGCCCCGTGCTCTCGATCACCACCTGCCGGAATGGAGATATCTGCCCGCGCTCCCGCTTCGAATGCAGGTCACGGATCGCTTCGGCCAATTCGCCGCGCATGGTGCAACACACGCAGCCTGACTGGAGCAGCACCATGGTCTCGTCAATCCGCTCAACGAGATGGTGGTCGAGCCCGACTTCGCCAAACTCATTGATGAGGACGGCTGTGTCCGACAGAGCGGGATCGTCCAGCAGGCGCTTCAGAAGCGTGGTTTTGCCAGAGCCGAGAAAGCCCGTCAGCAGATGGACCGGCGTGAACGGCGGCAACTCAGCCATCGCGGGCGGTTTCGACGCTTGAGATGATATCAGCATCCAGCGGGTCGCAGGTCTTGCCCGAAAGACGCTCGGCAGCCTGCCATAAGTGGCCGAGATCGCCGATGATCTCCGTCTTACCGGTTCGCGTTGAAACGACGAACGACGTGCCTTGCCAATCCGCCAGCCGCATGCCGAAGGACGCCAGAATGCGGTTCGCTATCCTGACGCGATTGGCGCGCTCACGGCGCCGATCAACATATTCGGCATTGCGCGTGTAAACGCCGGGCCGGGCCACGGCATCGGTCCAATGGTCGTTGCTACCCAAAACGCCGCATAGCGAACACATGATCTGCTCCTTGGATGAACGCCTTGGAAACCGTCGACCCCGACACGTTTCGCGCAGGTCCTCTACACGTGGTGTCCCGCATCTGCCTGGTCAAGATAAGGGTCCGGCCGAAAGAAGGATGCGACCCCGGCAATGGCGGGGCCGCATCCTGGTGTCGAGAGACTCAAGGGGCCGGGATCGGCTTGACCTTGTTGGGCTCCAGCCAATCCTTGGTCGGCTCGCATTGCCCACAGTTGATGCCAGGCAAATTGTCGGCATAGGTCACATCGGGCAAATCCTTGACGGTCGCGCCAGGCGTTGGCGTTCCATCCTGGACGGACTTCAGGCTGAGTTCGGGAAGCAGATCACCGTTCAGCGAGGTATCGATGAAAAGTGGTGGTACCTTGTCCGCAGGGAAGGTGTTGCAGCCATCGACGAAGATCTCACCCTGGCAGATCTTCACATCCTGTGGTTCGACCCATGGCAGCGGATACTCGACGTTGTTGGCGCTAAGCTTCTTCTTGCCGGTCACGACTTCCATCATCAGCTTGAACGCATAGCCGCCCACGGCCGGGCCTGCGCTGGAGGAAACGCCTTTCAGGCCCTTGGCCTGCATGGCCGGATCCGCCATCGCCAGGCGATAACCATTGTTGGACTGGCCGGCGATCACGACGAGCTTGTCGGGGCGATTGTTGATAACGGCCTGCAGCGATCCGAAGGTGCCATCCACCGTCCAGATGCCGTCGACATTGGGATGCGCGGCAAGGATCTTGGCAACCTCCTCCTGAGAAGTCGCGTCGTTCCAGTTGCCGTAGAAATCGCCGACGATCTTGATGTCGGGATACTTCTTGAACACGCCATAGGCCTGCTCGTCATAGGTCTTGGTCACGGTCGTCCCGGCGACGCCGTGGTTGAAGATCAGCTCTCCCTTGCCGCCCATCTGGTTTGCCATCCACTGCGCCGTGTTGGCGCCGTAGCGGGCGGTGATGTTGGAGACGTTGTGCGCGCAGGATTCCGTGACCGTGCTGTCATAGGTGAACACCACGACGCCCTGGTCGCAGGCCTGCTTGATGGTGCGGTTGAGCGCGGTCGGCGAGAGCGGATACAGAAGAATGGCGTTGGCGCCCGCAGCGATCATGCTCTGCAGGTCCGAGATCTGCTTCTGCACGTCGGTGCCGGAGATGATGGTCTTGAATTCCACCTGCTTGTCGTAAGGCGGGGTCGAAGCCAGCGCCTTGATGCCGTTGGCGGCGCTCGCCTGCCAGGTGTTGCCGCTGTAGCTCATGTTCAGGAACACCTTGTAGGTATCCTGGGCGTTCGCACTGGTGGCCCCCAGACCAAGCAATGTCACGGCCACGGTTACCCGGCCAAAAGTCAGTCTTCGCGAAGCGTTCTGCATGCTCTTTCTCCCATTTAAGCGACCGCCGACTAGTGGCTTCGCAGATTGAGCCGCCCACGCTGGAGCAGCAAAGCGATGATGATGATCCCGCCCTGCACAAGATCGCGGAATCCCTGCGACAGGCTGAGCGTGGTGATGACCGTGGACAGCGTGCTGAGGAAGAGGGCGCCGGCCAGCGTGCCGAGATAGATGCCCGAGCCACCGGTGACTCGTGCGCCGCCGATGACGACGGCGGCGATGGAGGGCATCAGCAGCCCATTGCCCATGTCGAGCGTGGCGCTCGAGGAATAGCCGGCCAGTAGGATGCCGGTCACTCCGGCACACAGGCCGCTGATAGCATAGACGGCGATGGTGAGCGCGGTGATCGGCAGGCCTACCACCTTGGCGGCGCCCGGGCTGCTGCCAATGGCGTAGAGCTTGCGGCCTTCCGCGCTCCTGTTCTGGAACAGCCAGGCGATCGCCACGAAGACGACGATGAAATAGACGGGAAAGGGGACGCCCAGCCAGCGGGAGCTCATGAACTGCTGGACCGCCGGGGCGACCGGCTGCTGCGAATTTCCTGCGGTGAAACCCAGCGCCACCCCGAAGAAGGTGATGCCGGACGCCAGCGTTACGATGAAGGGCGGGATCTTGGCGATCGCCACGCCGATGCCGTTGATGAGGCCGATGCCAAGACAGCACAGGAGGGTAAGCGGAATGGCATATATCAGCGCGTCGTTGCTGCCGCGCGTAAGTTCCGCGATCATCATGCCGCCGACGCCGATGACCACGCCGAGCGACAGGTCGATGCCACCCAGAAGGATCACCAGCCCCTGCCCGAACGAAGCGACCACCAGGAAGATGGCCGTGACCAGTATGGCGGTGAGCTGCTCGAACGACCCGAAATTCGTATTGGCCATCTTCGTGCCGATGATCAGCAGCGCCGTGGCGGCGAACACGGCGATCGCCGGCACCAGCTCCGGCGAGACAAGCGCGCGGCGCGCCTGGTGCGCCCCAAGGTCGGATGTCTGTGCCGGATTCGTAAGGTCCTTGTCGGTCATCAGGCTCCCCTTCCTGCGGGACGGCTCGCCAAATAGGCGGAGACCTGGCCGAAAAGGATCGCCAGGATCATAACAATTCCGTTGAAGATGTTGGTGTAGAAATCGGCCACGCCGAGCGCGAACAGCATCTTCTGCAGCACCGTCAAAATGCCTGCACCGGCCAGCGTGCCGACCACGCCGCCGCGCCCGCCGAACAGCGACGTGCCGCCGATCGAGACCGCCGCGAACATGAACAGCAGGAAGGAATCGCTGATGCGCGGATCACCCGAGCCGATCTCAGCGCTGAAAACGAAGCCGGCCATGGCATAGAACAGGCCGGCGGCCACGAAAGCGAATAGCCTGGTGGCGCGAATATCGAGACCCGAGAGCCGTGCGGCCGCCTGGTCCGTGCCGACCGCGTACATCGCGATGCCCATGCGCGAATGCTTGAGCAGGAACCAGAAGACGAGCACAAGTACTAGCAGGATCGCCGGCACCGGAACGCGCAGAATGTCGCCGGTTATTCCGTAAACGATGGAGTCCACGACCTCGCCGCCGGGGGCCGGGAGGATGAGAAGGGCGATGCCCTGGCATGCGATCAGCGAACCGAGCGTCACGGCGAGCGACTGCAGTCCGAAATAGGCGACCAGTATGCCGTTCAGGCCACCGACGGCGAGGCCGACCAGCAACACCAGGCAGAAGCTGCCGAAGGCCCCCGAATCGCCACCGCTCACCGTCGCCACCACCACATTGGCGATGGCGATCACGCCGGGACCCGAAAGGTCCAGCTCGCCGCACAGCACGACGAGCGTCAATCCCGTCGCGGCCAGGGCGAGCACGATGGAGTTGTTGAGGAGGTTGCCGATGCCGAACAGGGAGAGCGCCGAAGGCTCGTGCGCGGCATAGACGGCGAACATGACGGTGAACAGCCCGACGGCGGCGACCGCTCCGTTGCCCAGCACTGCGATGCGGCCGCGAACCATTTCGTTTGCCATCGTTACGCCTCTTGCGCGGCAGGCTGCCGCGAACCGTTGCGATAACCGGATGCCAGCGACAGCATGCGGTCTTGTGATAGCTGGTCGGGACCGAGTTCGCCTGCGATCGAGTTGCGATAGAGAACCAGACAGCGGTCGCAGAGCTGAACGAGCTCGTCCAGTTCGGTCGAATAGAACAGGATCGAGCCGCCATCGCGCACGAAGGCGCGCATCATGGCGTAGATGTTGCGCTTGGCGCCGACATCGACACCCCGCGTGGGATCGAACAGCAGCAGGCATCGCGCCCCCGTTATCAATGCCCGCGCCAGCACCGCTTTCTGCTGGTTGCCGCCTGAAAGCGCGCCGATGTTGAGCGGCAGGAACCGCTCGGAAAGATTCACTGCTGGGGTTACCTGCTCGACCAGCCGCCGCTCGAACAATTTGTTCACGAGATGGAACGGGCTTGCCTTGTCGATCACCGGCAGCGAGATATTCGCCTGCGTGGTAAGGTCGTGAAAGAGCCCGTCGGACTTGCGTTCCTCCGGCACCAGCACCACGCCGAGCCGCCGGGCCGCGCGGGGCGAGCCGACCGACTTCACCTTGCCGCCGGCCAAGATCGTGCCTGCCCGCAGCGGCGACAGGCCGACCAGTGCCTTGAAGAGGCTCGATTGGCCGTGCCCCTCCAGACCCGCCACGCCAAGAATTTCGCCGGGAGCCAGCGTGAAGCTGATATCGTCAAGGCCAGGGCCGCTGAGGTGACCGACCTCCAGCGCAGGCGTGGCGCCCGCGCGAACGACCGAGGGCGCCTTCTCGGACGCTTCAACCACGGAGCGACCGGCCATGCTGCTGAATATTGCTTCGTCGCTCATGGATTCGACGTCGCTTTCCAGCACCTTGCGGCCGTTGCGCAGGATGACACAGCGTTGGCACAGGCGGCGGATCTCGTCGAGCTTGTGGCTAATGTATAGCACCGACGTGCCGCTATGAACCGCGGCATCGACCAGCTTGAACAGCCATTCGCGGTCGGAAAGCGCGGCGGTCGCTTCATCGAGCACGAGCACAGCCGGACGGTGCCGCAGCGCGCGCACGATCTCGACCTTCTGGCGCATGCCAAGCGGCAGTTCCTCGACCAGCCGCCCGGGCGCTATATCCGTAACGTCATGGGCTCGGAGA
Organism: Mesorhizobium sp. Mes31; assembly: GCF_024519675.1. Lineage (NCBI taxonomy): Bacteria > Pseudomonadati > Pseudomonadota > Alphaproteobacteria > Hyphomicrobiales > Phyllobacteriaceae > Mesorhizobium > Mesorhizobium sp. Mes31. Next base: position 39,617 of record NZ_JALJRL010000026.1, read on the forward strand.
ATTTCACCCGCCTCACGCTCGATGCTGCGCGCCGAGACAAGTCCAAAGCCGTTGAGCGCTGGGTGGGGCAGGAACAGGTTCGCCGCCACCGACAATGTCGGGATCAGGCTGAGTTCCTGGAAGGCGGTGGCTATGCCGGCCGCGCGGGCATCCACAATGCCTTGCGGTTTGAACGGGGCGCCGCGCAGTTCGATGGAGCCAGCATCGGGGGTGACGACGCCGCTCAGGATCTTCACGAGCGTCGATTTGCCGGCGCCATTTTCACCGAGCAGTCCGCACACTTCGCCGGCGCGCATTTCGAACGAAACATCATCAAGCGCAACCGTAGCACCGTAGTGCTTTGACACGGATCGGAAATCAAGGACGTTGTGCGCGCTATCCCTCATCCCGCCTCTTCCCCAGCCTTCTCTTTTTGGTCAGACCAAGACTGGAGCTACCATGCCTTCCACGCCATGACAATTAAGAAATATTTGCAAAAAAGCTCGAATTTTCCGCGTAATTTGGTCTGACCATAATGAATGAAAGAAAACTTGTGCGAAACGCACCGAATCCGTATCAAATTCGCCTGTTCCCAGCAGGAAGCCCGTCGGCGAAATGACACAAAGACCGTAATCAATTCCATTCGGTCGGACCATTCAAACAAGCTGGGCCGGGACCGCCGCGCGGTCCCGGCAATGGTGCCCCGAAGCCGGCTTAGGACGTCGGACGTGCTTTGCCGCTGCGCGGGAATCGCTTGCCGAAATCAGCCGCGATCTCTTCCATCTTGACGAACTTCACGCCGTCGAAGCCCTTCATGTAGTCATAGAGCCGTTCGTGCATCTTCAGCACATGCGGCTTGCCCGACACGTCAGGATGAATAGTCAGCGGGAACACGGCATAGTCATAGTTCTCGTAGACCCAGTCGAACTGGTCGCGCCACATCTGCTCGATATCGCGCGGGTTGACGAAGCCGTGGCTGTTGGGTGAGGCCTTGATGAACATCATCGGGGGCAGGTCGTCGAGATACCAGGATGCGGGTATCTCGATGAGATCCGTTTCTTCGCCCTGCGAATAAGGCTTCATCCAGCTGGACGGATGCTTGGAATAGTCGATCTTCGTCCACTGATCGCCGACCGTCACATAGTAGGGGTGATGGTCGTTGTGCATAAGGGAGTGATCGTAGAGCAGGCCCTTCTGCTTCAACAGCTCATTGGTTTTCGAGCCGAACTCCCACCAGGGAGCGACATAGCCGCGAGGCGCCTTGCCGGAAAGCTTGGTGATCAAGTCGACGCATTTGTTGAAGACGGCCTCTTCCTGCTCGGGCGACATGGCGATCGGATTCTCGTGGCTGTAGCCATGCATGCCGATCTCGTGGCCGGCGTCGGCCACTTCCTTCATCTCGTCCCAAAAGCTCTCGATGGAATGACCGGGGATGAACCATGTGGTCTTGATTCCCCACTTTTCGAACATGCGAAGCAGGCGGAGGCTGCCGACCTTGCCTGCGAAGGTGCCGCGAGAGATGTCGCAAGGGCTGTCCTCACCGCCGTAGGAACCTAACCAACCGGCGACAGCATCAACGTCCACTCCGTAGGATACAAACATTTCTTTCGGCATCTCTCTTCCTTTCGTTGCTCATGTCCCCGGCCGAAGGGTGTCTATGGCAGTTGCGAGGGTGGAAGACCGGCCCGGCTTCCCGCCATGCTGATATGCTTGCGCATGTAGTAGTTGGCGCCATCGGGATCGCCCATGGCAATCGCCTCCAGGATGCGGTCATGCTCCTGCACTGCAAACAGCAGATTGCCGCGCCGCTCGGTGGGCAGACGCTGACTTTCCAGCAGCACGCTCGCAAAAGTCTGGTGCATGTCCACCAGCAGCTTGTTGCGCGAGATACGCATGATCAGGTTGTGGAAATCGAAGTCCGCCTGCGCGTAGGCATTGAGGTCCTTTTCGCGCGCTGCGTTGCGAAAGGTGGTCGTGCATTCCTTCAAGTCGGCGATCTCCTGATTGGTATGGGTCAGCGCCGCGAGCTCGGCCGCGTAGGATTCGACGATGAAGCGGAACTGATAGACCTCGCTCAGCGAATAGCGCGCCGCGAAGCGCCAGGACGGAGTCGCCGGTGCGCCGGAAGGGTCAGCACAGACGAAGCCCCGCCCCCCCTCGCGCGCCACGATCTCGCCGATGGTGGCCAGGATCGACAGAGCCTCACGCAGCGTGGCGCGGCTCACACTGAGGTCACGTGCCAGGTCGCGTTGTGGCGGCAGTGTATCGCCCGGTCGCAACCTGCCGTCGCGGATCATCGATCGCAGGGCGGCCACCGTTGCCTGGGCCACACCTACGCTGGCTTCCCGGCGCTCGCGCGGCAGGTCGGGCGACGGTGAAGGCGCCGTTCCCTCAACATTGAGATCGAGTTTCATCATGGCTTTGGCTCCAGCGTCAGCAAAAATTGTCGCCACATAGCTAGAACAAGATACATTTGGATGGAACCATTCAGCTGGCGGTTGATCAGAGCATGACATCGCCGCCGTTCGGATTCATGGTCGCGCCGATGTAGTAAGCTCCCTCCTCCGACGCCAACAGCACGGCCGTGGGAGCGATCTCGTCGACATGGCCTGCGCGGCCGATCGGCAGTTCGCCGAGCTTGCGCTTCTTCCATTCCTCCGGCAGCGCCTTGAAGAGCTCCGTTTCGATGGGGCCGGGACAGATGGCATTCACGGTTATGCCGTCGCGCGCCACCTCGTAAGCGAGCGAACGGGTGAAGCCGATGACGCCTGCCTTGGCGGCCGCATAGTGCGCCATTTCCGGCGCACCCTTGTGACCGAGCTGCGAGGCGATATTGATGATGCGGCCGAATTTGCGGGAAATCATCGGCTTCAGAACCGCACGCGTGCAAAGAAAGACGCTGCGCAGGTTCACGGCCATCATCTGGTCCCACATGGCGGTGCTCATTTCGGCAACGACGGACGTCGTGTCGATGCCGGCATTGTTGACCAGTATGTCGATCTGGCCGAGCGCCGCCTCCACCTTCTTGACAGCTGCCTCGACCTGCGCCTCGTCGCTGACGTCAGCCGCGACGGCGAAAGTTTTCACGCCAAAAGCCGCAAGTGCTGCGGTGCGTGCTTCGGCAGCATCGAGTTTCAGATCGAGAACGGCGACGTCCGCGCCTTCGCGCGCGAAGGCCGTGGCAATCGCGCCGCCGATGCCGCGTGCACCGCCGGTGACCAGTGCTTTTTTTCCTGTGAGACGTCCTGACATGCTTGCTCTCTCGATTTCGTGGTTGGCTTGACTATTGGAGCGATGGGGCGACGCCACTGGGCACGGCGCGGCCGAGGATGCGCTCGGCTTCCTTCATGAACACGTTGAAGGTGTCGGACGCTGGCACCGAAGCGGCAACATCCTCGTGGCGGAAGCAATGTACCGTGTGCCGTTCGCCGACCGTTTCGGCCGGCGGCATCTCATGGCGGCAGCGGTCGATCACGAACGGGCAACGCGACGCCAGGAAGCACCCTTTCGGCAGGTTGATCGGGCTCGGGATCTCGCCCTTGAGGCTGACGCTGCTTTCGATCTTCAAGTGCGGATGGGGCAGCATGACTGACGAGAGCAGGCCGCTGGAATAGGGGTGCTGCGGGCGATTGAAGACCGTCTCGGCGCTGCCCTGCTCCACGATCATGCCTAGATACATCACCGCGACACGGTGGCTGATGAAGCGCACCGTGGACAGGTCGTGGGAGATGAACAGGTAGGCGGTGTTACGCTCGCTCTGGATGCGCCGCAGGAGGTCGATGATCTCGGCGCGCGCCGTTGGGTCGAGCGCGGAAGTTGGTTCGTCGAGGACCACCAGTTCCGGCTCCGTGACCATCGCACGCGCTATGCCGACACGCTGCTGTTGTCCGGAGGACAGCTCGGAAGGATAGGCGTCCAGCAGATCCGGATTCAATCGCACCAGGCGCAAAGCATCGGCAGTCCGGCGGCGCCTTGTTTCGCGGTCGAGCTTGAGCGGCAAAAGCGGCTCGCTGATCGTATCGCCGATCTTCATGCGCGGATCGAGCGACTCGTTCGGCTCTTGGAATACGAGTTGAATCTTGCCTGCCAGTTTGGCCTTGTGCTGCTGGCGCTGTGCGAGGTCGGTGCCGCGAAACCGGATGGTTCCGGCGGTCGGCTCGATCAGGCCGACGATGCAGCGACCGACCGTGGTCTTGCCCGAACCGCTCTCGCCTACAAGCCCGAGGGTCTCGCCGGGCTCGACGGTCAGACTGACGCCGTTGATCGCCTGCACCACCTGCTTTGAGCCGGCAATGGGGAAGCGCTTATACAGATTGTCTATGGTCAGGACCGCGCTCATGCATGCCTCACGGGGAAATAGCAGCGGACAAAGTGCCCGGGCCCGATCTCGGCCAAAGGCGGCCGCAGCGTGCGGCAAACCGGCTGGGCAATGGGACAGCGATCGGCATATTGACAGCCGGCATTTCTTTCGCGTCGCCTGCCGGTGTCCGGAACAGTCCAACTGTCGCGCAGCTTGGGGCTATGCGAGAAGGCCGCAAGCAGCATCAGCGTGTATGGATGTGCCGGCTCCAGGAAGAGCGGTTCGCGCGGGGCAATCTCGACGATCTCGCCTGAGAAAAGCACGGCGATGCGATCGCAGAAATGCGCGGTGATGCCGACGTCGCGGCTGATGAACAGCATAGCGCTGCCATGCTCGGCCGCAAGCTTGGCGAGCAGTGCCAAGATCTGCGCCTGCACGGTGACGTCGAGGCCGCTGGTCGCGTCGTCGGAAATGACGAAAGCCGGGCTGCAAATGAGGGCCATGGCGATGACAACGCGTTGCGCCATGCCGCCGGATAGTTCGTGTGGATAGGCATCCATGCGCCGCTCCGGGTCCGGTATCTGCACCTCGCGGAGGATCTCCAGCGCCATACGGCGCGCCTCTTTGCCTCCGACGCCGAGATGGATTTTCGCCATCGAAGCGATCTGGTCGCCGACCTTGAGCAAAGGGTTGAGTTCGGCGCGCGGATTGGGCACCACGACCGAGAGCCGACGGCCGCGAAGACGTCGGAGTTCGGATTCGGACAGGCTGAGGATTTGCCGACCCTCGAAATGGACTTCGCCCCCGGCAATGCGGCCCGGCGACGGCGGCAGGCCGAGGATTGAACGGGCAAGCGTTGTCTTGCCCGCACCGCTCTCGCCAACCAAGCCTACGATCTCGCCCGGCTGCACGGCGAGGTCGATGCCCTTCAGCACCGCCTTCGGCTCGGCGCCACCGGACGGGAATGTCACGCGCAGGTTCCTGATGTCGATCAACGGCGGCTTGTCGCCGCCACCGGAGGCGTTGCGCGTATTGCTTATGACTTCTGCTGCGCCCAATGACATTCTCACATTAGTTGCTGATACGCGGGTCGAGTAGGAAATAGATGAGGTCGACCGCGATGTAGACGATAAGGGAAAAGATGGCGGAGAAGAGCACGAAGCCCAGAACCGGATAGATGTCCGAGTTCAGCACACCCTGGACCGCGTACTGCCCCGCGCCACCCCACGAGAACACGATCTCGACGAGCACCGCACCGCCGATCAAGAAGCCGTAAAGCACGCTGATAATGGTAACGATCGATGGCAATGCATTGCGCAGCGCATGGCGCACCACAAGGTTCTGCGGCACACCACACAAAACTTCAAAACGACTGAAATCCGATTCCAGCATCTTCTCCATCGTGGCCTGCGTCATCTTCAGGATGGGGCCGGCATTCAGGAGGCCAAGCGTCAGCACTGGCAGGACCAGGTGCGCGCAGGCAGACCAGAAGGCCTGCAGGTCGCCAGCGAGAAGCGCGTCGATGGTGAGAGCTCCTGTGACTGGCAGCGGCGGTATGACGATCATGTCAATACGGCCGAGCGGCGCAGGCGCCCAGCCGAGCACGGTATAGAAGATGAAGATGAGAACCAGAGCGAACCAGAAGTCCGGCAACGCACCTGCACTGAGGCCGTAGAGATCCGCCAGGCGCGCCACCCAGCCGTTCGGCTTGCGCGCCGCATATACGCCTAGTGTAACCCCGACTACGATGGCCAGAAGCAGCGAAAGCGTGACGAGTTCGAGGGTGGCCGGGAAGCGCTGAAGCAGATCCTCGAGCACTGGCCGCGTCGTCTGCCAGGAAGTCCCCAGGTCGCCATGCAAGAGATTGCGCACATAGATCAGGAACTGCATATAGAGAGGCTGGTCGAGCCCGAGCTGCTGACGCAGTGAGGCGATCGCCGAAGGCGTTGCCGTCGGGCCGAGCATCAGCACAGCGGGGTCACCCGGAATGCTCTTCACCAGCAGGAAGCTGACGAGCACGATTCCTAGCAACTGAGGGATGACGAAAATCAGGCGCTTGGCAAGATAAGCGAGGATGCGCATCAGGCACCCTCCACCGGCAGGTCAGTGCGACGGCGATGCTCACGCGCATCGCTCAGCAGCTGCCGGCGCTTGGACGGATCGGCAAGGACCTCAATGGAGGCGCCGACGAGCGAGAAGCCGAATACGGTGATCGCCAGCATCGCGCCCGGGAACATAGACGGCCACCATTGGCCGGTCACCACGTTTTGAAAGCCCATGGCGATCATGCTGCCCCATTCGGGTGTCGGGGCTCGAACGCCGGCACCGACGAAGGATAGCGCCGAGGTCAACAGGATGCCCCAGCCGACATTGACCGATAGCTGCGCCAGCACCGGCGCCATCGCGTTGGGGATGATGTGGCGCACGATGGTTTGCATGTCCGAAAGGCCATTGACCTGCGAGGCCTCGACATAGCGCATGGAGCGGATGCTGAGCACCTGCGAGCGCATGAGACGCAGGTAGATCGGCGCATTGACGAAGGCGATAGCCAGCACCACGGTCTGGATGCTCTGGCCGAGGCTGGCAACCAGGGCGATGGCGAACACGAAAACGGGAAAGGCCTGCAGCACGTCGGCCGCTCGCATGACGGCGAAGGATAGCCACACGCGAATGCCGCGCCCGCTGCTGTAGAAACCGACAACAGCACCGACCGAGCCGCCGGCCAGCGCCGACAGAAGCGTACCCAGAATAGCGATCGTCAGGTCGATGCGCGGCGCGTAGATGGAACGGCTGAAAATATCCATGCCGACATTGTCGGTGCCAAAGAGATGGGTGGCATCCGGCGGCTGCAGAAAGCTGACCGAATCCGCCTCGGTCGGCGAATAGGGTGTGATGACCGGCGCGAAGATCGCCAGCAGGGTGATCGCGATGACGATCACGTAGCCGATCGCAAATCTCGGCCGGATGATCGCCAGCCTCACGAGAAGGCGCAGCTTCGAAGACATTTAAGATCTTTCCGATACTCGAAATCGTCCCCGGAGGTGACCCACCTCCGGGGACACGCCTCATCAACCGCGACTGAAATCCTGGAACCGCAAGTTGTTGGACGTGTAATAGGTATAGCCCTTGAGGGCCGCCTTACGCGCCAGCGTGTATTTGGGATAGGCGATGAAGCCCCAGGGCGCCTCGTCCATGAGTGTTTTCTGAACTTCCGTGTACTTCTGCTTGCGGACGTTGTCATCCAGAGTGGCGAGGCCATCCTTGATCATCTGATCGACGTTCTTGTTGTCATAGTTAGAATAGTTCACGTAACTTTCGGAATTGAAGTAGAGGTAGGTCGAGTAGCCCGGATCCGGTGTCCACGGCGAGTCCAGATAGAAGATCATCGGCTTGGCGCGCTTGGTGACGTTCTCGTAGAACACGCCGGCCGGCAGCTTCTCCAGCGTCAGCTCCACGCCGATCTGCTTCAGCGCGGTCTGGATCAACAGTGCGATCGGCTCCTGCGTCGGGTCGCCGGCGTTGTAGGACAAGGTGGTCGCCAGGTTCTTGGCTCCGGCCTTGTCCAGAAGCTCCTTGGCCTTGGCAAGATCATAGGCGTAGGTGAAGAAGCTTTCGTCCGCCATCGGGTAGATATACGGCATCGGCGCCTTCTGCTCGTCGGCATAGCCGTAGTAAATCGTGCGGATGATCTCGTCGCGCGGGATCGCGAGATTGATGGCGCGGCGCACGTCGACGTTGTCGAACGGAGCGATCTTGGAGTTGAGCTCCAACCAGATCATGTAGGACGAGTTGACCGCATCCACGGCCACGTTCGGCTGCTTCTTCAGCGCCTCGAGCTCGCGCGGCTGCAGGAACTGTGCGATATCGACCGCCCCGCCCTGCAGCAGCGAGAAACGACTGGCCGACTGCGGCACTTCGCGCATGATGACGCGCTTCATGAAGGGCTTGTCGCCCCAGTAGTCGTCGCGCGCCTCGAATACGGCTTGTTGGCCGCGCACGAGTTGGGCAAGGCGATAGGGCCCGAAGCCGGCGCTATCGTTCTTGAGGAAATTGACCGCCCACGGGTCGTCGGAGCCACCGGCTTCAGCGCACTTTGTGGCGTCGTAGATCGGATTGGCCAGGTTGCATTGCTGCTTGAGAAGCAACGGATTTGGCTGGTCGAGATTGAAAGAGACCGCATAATCGCCTTCGACCTTGATCTGGTCAGGCGTCTTGAGACCGAGCACCGCTGTCTGGAACAGGCCCTGCCCCTTGAGGTTGAACTTGCGGTCCCAAGTCCATTTCACGTCCTTCGACGTGAACTTGTTGCCCCAGTTGGAGACGACACCCTCGCGCAGCTTGAAGGTCGCCTTGCGTCCATCGGGAGCCACTTCCCAGCTTTCCGCCAGGCGGCCTCGCAGAGCGAGGTTGTTCGGCTTGTCGGTATGGACGCCGGTGTCCTCGCGCAGCACGCCGGGTGCATTGGGATCATCCATCTTCTCGTAGCCGAGCATGTACTCGTAGAGCGCACCGAGCGAATCGATGGAGCCCAGGCTAACGTCGAACTCGATGTCGAGACCTTGCGGCGTCGCGGGCGCAGCGATCACCAGCGTACTGTTGGCATCCTGCGCAAACGCTTCACCCAGACGGCCTGTCGACGAAGCAAGGGCCGCGCCACCAATGACGGCGGTCGTTTTCAGGAATTGTCGACGCGTCGACGCCAACCGAATTCTGGTAAAATCATCAGCCATCTCTGTTCCCCATTGCTTGCGCGAAAAAACGCGCTGTTGTCTATTCGCTTTTGGCCAGACCAAATAGCGCAATTCAGATTAATGGATAATTTTGGCCTGACCGTCAATCACAAAAAATGCAAAAAAAATCACATATCTTGCGGGTATCGTAGCATAACTAAAAAGTTTCTTGATTTCTTGGTCTGACCAAATTATTCAACGTCGGGACCGACAGCGAGGGACTGAAATGCGAAAAATCTGTCTGATGACCACGGGGGGAACGATCGCATCCAAGCTGGAACCCGTGAGCGGACATGTCACCGCCAGCGTCACAGGATCGGAGTTGCGCGCCATGCTGCACGATCCGCTAGATGGCATTGACATCGTCATCGACGAGTTCTGCAATGTCGGCAGCTATGCCATCGATCTTCCGCTCGGCTTTGCATTGGCCCAGCGGATTTCGCAGCACCTGCAAGGTGATTTCGACGGCATCGTGGTGACCCACGGGACCGACACGATGGAGGAAAGCGCCTTTCTGGCTGATCTCGTTGTTGCGACGGACAAGCCGATCGTCTTCACCGGCGCGCAGCACGCGGCCGATGAGGCGAACCCCGACGGCCCACGCAACCTCACGGATGCGATCCGGCTGGCAGCGTCCGAAACCGCGCGGGGCCTCGGCGCGATGATCTGCTTCGAGCAGGAATTCCATGCTGCGCGTGACGTGAGCAAATCGCACAGTTCACGCACCGATACCTTCATTTCCTACGAACACGGCAAGCTCGGGGAAGTGGACGGCGACCGCATCGTGCTGCACCGCAAGCCCGTTCTGCGCCGAACCTACGACGCCAAAGACATCGTCGCCGATGTCGATCTCATCAAGCTGGCCATGGGGATGGGCGACCGCTACATCCGCTTCGCCGCCCAGGATGGCGCCAAGGCCATCATTCTTGAGGGTTTCGGACGCGGTAACGCGACGCCTGCCGTCACTGCCGCCGCGACGTCGCTTGTCGCCAAGGGCACTCCCGTTATCATGACCAGTCGCTGCCAGCGCGGCCGGGTCAAGCCGATCTATGGCAATGGCGGCGGCAAGACGCTCTCCGACGGGGGCGTGATCTTTGCCGGCGACTTGAGCGGCCAGAAGGCACGAGTACTCGTGGCAGTCCTGCTCGGCATGGGAATCGAGGGCGAACGCCTTCGCCAGGAGATCGAATATTTCGGCGGTTGATACCCGCCCATTCTTTGAGGCGGCCGTCCATAGCCGCCATCCTACTGCTGCAGCCGAGGAACCACTATGTCAGCCAAGAAAAAAAGGATCGCGGTCATTCCCGGCGATGGGATCGGCAAGGAGGTCGTCCCCGAAGGACTTCGGATCCTGGAAGTGGCGGCAAGGCGCTTCGGCATCGACCTGCAGTTCGACCATTTCGACTTTGCGTCGTGCGACTACCATGCCAGGCACGGCCGCATGATGCCGGAGGACTGGAAGTCCAGGATCGGAAACCATGACGCCATCTTCTTCGGCGCGGTGGGCTGGCCGGCCATCGTTCCCGACCATATCTCGCTTTGGGGATCACTGCTGCAGTTTCGCCGCGAGTTCGACCAGTACGTCAACCTGCGCCCCGTCCGGCTTATGCCGGGCGTGCCCTCGCCGCTCGCCAATCGCAAGCCCGGCGATATTGATTTCTACGTCGTCCGCGAGAACACCGAGGGCGAATATTCATCCATCGGCGGCCGGATGTATCCGGGCACGGAGCGCGAGATCGTCATCCAGGAAACCGTGATGTCGCGCGTCGGCGTCGACCGCATCTTGCGCTATGCGTTTGATCTGGCGCGGAAGCGTCCGAGCAAACACCTCACATCGGCCACCAAGTCCAACGGAATCTCGATCACCATGCCGTATTGGGACGAGCGCGTCGAAGCGATGGCCGCCCAATATCCGGATGTCTCGTGGGACAAATACCACATCGACATTCTGACAGCCCATTTCGTGCTCAATCCGAACCGTTTCGACGTTGTGGTGGCGTCGAACTTGTTCGGCGACATTCTCTCGGATCTCGGACCGGCCTGCACCGGCACCATAGGCATTGCGCCCTCCGCCAACATCAACCCGGAAGGCCACTTTCCATCGTTGTTCGAGCCGGTGCACGGCTCGGCCCCGGACATCGCCGGGAAAGGCATCGCCAATCCGATCGGACAAATCTGGACGGCTGCCATGATGCTCGACCATCTCGGCTACGAAGAAGCCGGCCGCGCGATCGTGGAAGCCATCGAAGCCACGCTGAAGAACGAAGCCACCCGCACAGGCGATCTCGGAGGCATGGCCGATACCGTCACCTGTGGCAAGGCGGTGGCAAAGGCACTCGAAGGATAGGACCGGCATGCGCATCGTCGACATCAGGGAAAAGACGATCTCGATCGCCTCCCCCATCGCCAACGCCTATATCGACTTTTCGAAGATGACTTGCTCGGCCGTCGCCGTGATCACCGACGTAGTGCGTGACGGCAAGCCGGTGGTTGGCTACGGTTTCAACTCAAATGGCCGCTATGGCCAGGGCGCGCTGATGCGCGACCGCTTCCTCGCGCGCGTCCTTGAGGCGGATCCCGAAACGCTGATCGACCATGAGAATGACAACCTTGACCCGTTCGCCATCTGGAAGACGCTGATGACTAACGAGAAGCCCGGAGGCCACGGCGAACGATCCGTCGCGGTGGGCACCATCGACATGGCCGTCTGGGACGCCGTCGCCAAGATCGCCGGCGTCCCGCTGTGGCGCCTGCTGGCGGACCGGTACCGGGCGGGCGTGGCTGACGAGAAGGTTTGGGTCTACGCGGCTGGCGGCTATTATTATCCCGGCAAGGATCACTCGAAGCTTCAGGCGGAGATGCGCGGCTATCTCGACCGCGGCTACAAGGTCGTGAAGATGAAGATCGGCGCCGTGCCTCTGGAAGAGGATCTGCGCCGCATCGAGGCCGTGCTGGAGGTGGTCGGGGAGGGCAAGTATCTGGCTGTGGATGCCAACGGACGCTTCGACCTGAAGACCGCCATCGCCTATGCCAAGGCGATGCAGCCGTACGGCCTGTTCTGGTACGAGGAGGCCGGGGATCCACTGGACTATGCCTTGCAGGCGGAACTGGCGGACCACTACGACAGGCCGATGGCGACAGGCGAGAACCTGTTCTCGCATCAGGATGCGCGCAACCTCCTGCGCTATGGTGGCATGCGGCCCGACCGCGACTATCTTCAGTTCGACTGCGCTCTCTCCTACGGTCTGGTGGAGTATCTGCGCACACTGGAGGTAATGAAGGCGCTTGGCTGGTCGTCGCGGCGCGTGGTGCCGCATGGCGGCCACCAGATGTCGCTTAACATTGCCGCGGGGCTGCACCTGGGCGGCAACGAATCCTATCCCGACGTTTTCCAGCCGTTTGGCGGCTTCGCCGACGACATCGCCGTCGAAGACGGCTATGTCGGGCTACCGGATATTCCCGGTGTCGGCTTCGAGAAGAAGGCCGAACTGTTCAAGCTGTTCCGACAACTGCACCAGTCGTGAGCGAGAATCGCCGGCCGCGCCGAAACGCCGGTTTTCAGCCCGCCAGGACGTTGCGGCCGCCTATGGCGTTGCAGAGCGCTTCGGTGACTTCGCGCGTCGTCGCCTTGCCGCCGACATCCGGCGTCATGATGCCGGCTTCACCGACACGCTCGATGGCGTGCATGAGTTGATCGGCCGCCGCCTGCTCGCCCAGATGACCGAGCATCTGCACCGCCGTCCAGAAGGTGGCGACAGGATTGGCGATACCCTTGCCGGCAATGTCGAATGCCGAGCCGTGGATGGGCTCGAACATGGAGGGAAAGCGCCGCTCCGGATCGATGTTGGCCGTCGGCGCTACCCCGATGCTGCCGGCCAGCGCGCCCGCGAGGTCAGACAGCACGTCGGCGTGGAGATTGGTGGCCACGATCGTGTCGAGGCTCTGCGGTTTCAGCACCATGCGCACCGTCATGGCGTCCACCAGCATCTTGTCCCAGGTCACGTCCAGAAACTCGCGCGACACCTTCTCGGCGATCTCATCCCACAACACCATGCCGTGACGCTGCGCATTCGACTTTGTGACGACCGTCAGGAACTTGCGCGGCCGCGACTGCGCCAGCCCAAAGGCGTAACGCATGATGCGTTCAACACCGACACGTGTGAAGACGGACACTTCCATGCCGACTTCTTCCGGCAGGCCACGATGGACACGCCCGCCGGCACCGGAATATTCACCCTCCGAGTTCTCTCGCACGATCACCCAGTCCAGGTCTCCGACCTCGACGCCGCGCAGTGGAGACGCGATGCCGGGCAGGATCTTGGTCGGTCGGACGTTGGCGTACTGGTCGAACCCTTGGCAAATCTGCAGGCGCAACCCCCACAAGGTCACATGGTCGGGGATGTCGACCGCGCCGACAGCTCCGAAGTAGATCGCGTCGAACTTCTTGAGCTGTTCCAGCCCGTCGGCCGGCATCATGGCGCCATTGCGCTTGTAGTAGTCCGAACCCCAGTCGAAGACATTGAAGTTCAGCCTCAGGTCACCGCGCTGCTCGGCCAGCGCCTTGAGCACGGTGATGCCGGCGTCGATGACCTCAGGCCCGATTCCGTCAGCGGGAATCGCGGCGATCGAATATTCGCGCACTATCAGTCTCCTCGCCATGGCAAGCGCGTGGACGCACCAAACCTGAGCCGGGTGGACGGGGCCCTGTGCGGTCAGTCCACCCGGCCTCGGGTTTATAGGCCGAGTTGTGTCGGATTCGATGCACTTCTGATTATATAAAAATGTAACTTAATCGGGCATTGTACGGGAGTTAGCGCTTGGACCTGCACCAGTTGAGATGCTTTGTCATGGCAGCCGACGAGCTGCATTTCGGCCGGGCGGCGCAGCGCCTCGACATGCTGCCGTCGTCGCTCAGCCGGCATATCCGCATGTTGGAGGAAGATCTGGGCGTGCGGCTGGTGATGCGCACCACGCGCAATGCCGTGCTGACCGAGCATGGATCCTTCCTGCTGGAAGAGGCAAGGTCCCTGCTTGCCAGAGCGGACGATCTGGAAAGTCGCATCCGCGAGAATGGCCGCGACCGCGCGGCCGTGGTGCGGCTGGGCGTGATTGACAGCGCGGCGGTGGGGCTGGTGCCGCGCCTGCTGCACGATTTCAGGGAGATTGCTCCCGACGTGACCGTGCAGGTCATGGAAGACAAGACTCACCGCATCTTGCCGCGTATGCTTTCAGGTCGGCTCGACCTGGCCTTGATCCGGCCGTCTGCCGCGCCGAGCCGTCGTCTGGAACTGCACTTCCTGCTTTATGAAACGGCCGTCGTGGCCTTACCCTCCAGCCACGACCTGGCGCGTCGGACAAGCGTGTCGGTGCTCGACCTCGCGGACCAGACTCTGATCGTGCCGGAGCGTCGGTCGCGACCGCATAGTCACGACCTGACGATGCGGCTTTTCAGTGAAAGCGGCCTCTATGCCAAGGTCGTGCATCTGGCCGACGAGAAGCAGACCATCGTGAACCTCGTGGCAGCCGGAATGGGCATCGCCATCGTGCCTCGCTGGGCTTCCCGGATGCAGGTCGAGGGCGTGACCTACGTCGCGCTCGACACGCCAGGGGCAGACAGATTGAAGAAGCTGCCCTTGGCCGTTGCCTGGACCGGAAGCACTCGCGATCCCATACGAGACATGCTGGTCGAGCTGCTGCGCGGCAGAATCGACATCTATTCAAAAGACGCATGATTGGCTTTACTGCCAGAATCGGGTCTTGCGAGAGTCGCCGTTTCTTATCGTCACACAAGAACCGGCGCCGCCGCCTTCGCGATTATTGCGAATTTTAATATAATTGACGCTCTTCTCCGCTGAGCTCAACATTCAAGTTCCACGGTTGGCTTTGGATCGACCCAACATTCCAAGGGAAAACAATGCGCAGGCTCGTCACAACACTCCCAGCATCGGCCCCCGGCGCTGCAGAACCCGTTCTAGCGCTCCTTCGCCGACTTCGGCAACGGCGCGGGGGCCACTTTGCTGGTAGACGGCGGGCTGACTATCAAACAGGGCTAGACACCACGATCTTCAGCCTTGCTGGGGCAATTGATCGAGCTGTAGACCCTAAGCCAAGGCGCCCGACGAGATGCGCATCTAGGAAGACGAGTGCATCAGCTTGGCGGCGCCGTGGTGGAGGCCTATACGTCTCGGTCGACTGGTTGCGCGACCGGCGTGACGGCGAGCTCGCCCTGAGAAGCTGATCAATCGAATCGTATTCCAAGACCGTAGGACCGTCCCATGCCGCTGAGCCCTCGCGAACGAATAGACTATCAAGCGATCGTCGATAGGCAGCCGCTGAAATTACCTGACGGCATCAGGATGCCAGTGTGGCTCATCGTCAATGTCGAACATTGGGATGCGCGGCGGCCGATGCCGCGCACCGTCTTGCCACCGCCGATGGGCATGCCGCTGCTGCCCGATATTCCCAACTGGTCGTGGCACGAATACGGCATGCGGGTCGGCTTCTGGCGCATCTACGAGAGCCTGACATCCCGAAAAATTGTTCCGACGTTGGCCATCAATGGATCAGTGTGCGAGGTCTATCCCAGGGTCGTGCATGCGGCGCACGACGCCGGATGGGAACTGATGGGTCACGGTTGGCTGCAAGGGCCGATGCACAATCTCGAAGATCAGCGCATGGCTATTCGGCGCACTATCGACGCGCTGTGCAAGATTTCCGGCAAGCCGCCGGTGGGATGGGAAAGCCCGGGGCTAACGGAGACGCCAGACACGGCCGACATCCTCGCTGAGGAAGGCATTCGATACGTCGCCGATTGGGTGATGGACGACTTGCCTTGCGAACTTAAGACGACGGCCGGCCCGCTGGTGACACTCCCCTATACGGTGGAGATCAACGATGTGGCAATAATGGCTGTGGCGCTGCACTCGTCAGCGGAACTGCTCGAACGCGGCAAGCGACAGTTCGATCGACTATATCAGGAAAGCGCGACCTCGTCGCGGATTATGTCCATCAGCGTCCATCCCTATCTCAGCGGTGTTCCGCATCGGATCGGCTATCTGGAGGAATTGCTGGATTACATCTCAACGCATGGCGACGTGGCATTCTGGACGGGCGAGCAGATATATAACTGGTACACTTCCGCACGACCCACCGCTGCCCAGCCGTAGACTTCGCAATGGATCCACGCGGGTTCGGAGGTTGTGGAGCATGCATGGCGGGGCGGTTTGGGATCGCAGTCTGGTCACTCAAGACAAAGGACGAGATCAGCTTTCAACATTCAGTAGCAGTCTGTGTCCTTGTCGGCTTATTCGCGCGACATTCAAGCTTGACAGTAATGTGGTCCGGATACTGTCCGTTGGCAGTCTTCTGCACGACATCGGAAAGATTCGCATCCCGACTGCCATTCTGACCAAGACCGACAAGCTCACAGCTCATGAGATGGCAGTCATGCAGACCCACCCGCGCGAGGGATATGCAATGCTGGCGAGGACGAAGGGTCTACACCGGCGGCGACGCCGCCACATCGACGATCCTGAACTCAACCTCTACGTTCCAACGTCGCCAAAACAGAGATACTTCAATTCGAGAAAGTCATCCGTTCCGTATTTCGAGCCCTCTCGGCCGAAGCCTGACTGCTTGATACCGCCGAACGGCGCGACCTCAGTCGAAATGAGCCCGGTGTTGATGCCGACCATGCCGTATTCCAAGGCCTCCGCGACGGCCCACACACGGCCCATGTCCTTGGCGTAGAAATAGGCCGCAAGCCCGAATTCGGTGTCATTTGCCATCTCAATGACGTCGTTGACCGTATCGAAGCGGAACAAGGGCGCCAACGGCCCGAACGTTTCTTCGCGGGCCACCGCCATCTTGGAGGTTACCCCGGTCAGGACAGTCGGCCAGATGAAATTGCCGCCAAGAGGATGGTCTGGCCCACCCGCCACAATGCTGGCGCCCTGGGAGACGGCATTCTCAATGTGACGCCTGACCTTGGCCACGGCGCGGTCGTCGACCAGCGGGCCGATCTCGGTGCCCTCCGCGAACCCGTCACCGACTTTGAAGGCTTTGACGCGACGCGCGAGCTTGTCGGCGAACTCTTCGTAGATGCCGCTCTGCACGTAAAGGCGATTGGCGCAGACACAGGTCTGGCCAGCATTGCGGAACTTGGAGACGATGGCTCCTTCGACGGCCGCATCGACATCGGCGTCGCCAAAGACAATGAACGGCGCGTTGCCACCCAGTTCCATGCTGAGCTTCATGACTTGCGCGGAGGCTTGCGCCATCAGAGTGCGGCCGACTTCGGTCGACCCGGTGAACGTGAGTTTGCGAACCTTCTCGTTTTCGCAAACCTCGTCGCCGAAGTCCGAGCTCTTTGTGATCGGGACAACGCTCAGTAGCCCGGCCGGCACCCCTGCCCTTTCCGCAAGTACGGCGAGGGCCAGGGCGGAGAGTGGTGTCAGGGCTGCCGGTTTGAAGACGATCGAGCAGCCTACCGCCAGCGCCGGAGCGATCTTGCGCGCCACCATCGCCGAGGGAAAATTCCAGGGTGTAACGGCGCCGACGACCCCGACAGGTTGCTTGATCACGACGATCCGCTTGTCACGGGCATGTCCGGGGATTGTGTCTCCATAGACGCGCTTGGCCTCTTCGCCAAACCATTCGATGTAGGACGCGCCATAAAGGATCTCGCCCTTGGACTCGGCGAACGGCTTCCCCATTTCAGCGGTCAGAATCGTCGCCAGGTCATCAAGATTGGCGATCGTCAGGTCGTACCATCGCCGTATGACTGCAGCGCGCTCCTTTCCCGTGCGGGCAGCCCACTCCTTTTGGGCGACGTAGGCCACGTCGATCGCCTTCGCGATCTCGGCTCGGGCAAAATCGGGCAGAGTGGCCAGCACTTCATTGGTCGAAGGGTTGGTGACCTCGAAGGTTTTTCCGGACTGGGATTGGCCGAGCCATTCTTTGCCGATCAATCCCGCTTCCCGGATCAGATCCTTGTCCTTGACCTTGCTTAGGAGTGTCGCTGATACGGCCATGGTTAGACACCTTTATTGGATTGCGAACGGCCCCGGAGCAGGAGCGCCCGGGCCTGGGCGATAATGGGAGCGTCGATCATCTTGCCGTCGACAAGGCGTGCTGCGCCGTCCTGGGCCGCGTCGGCGACGCGCTGCGCCCAGCGCAGTTGCTCGTCACTCGGCTGGAAAGCTGAGATGACATGCGAAGTTTGGGCAGGGTGTATGCAAAGCTTCCCGCCGGCCCCATGATTTAAGGCTTGCTGGCACTCGGAGGCCAGTTTGGCGGTATCCGTGACCTCGAAGGATGGGCCGTCCAACGGCAGGGGCTTACCGGCGGCCCTGCTCGCCACGGCGAGCCTCATCATAGCATGCGCTTTGATGGCATCGGAGGCGGTCGCACCCAGATCCAGCGCAAAATCTGCGGGTCCGAAGGCCAGTCTCGCGACATGAGAATGAGCGGCCAACGCCGCCGCCGCCTCTAGCCCCCGGGCCGTCTCGATCAGCGCCATGATTTCGATGTCCTCACCCAAGATATGAACCATCGCGTCGAGGGTCGCCACAGACTCCGCTTTTGGCAGGCAGATGCGTCGAAGCCCGAGAGCCCCGACGGCGGCAAGATCAGTAGTGTACCAGCTGCTGTCTTGGCTGTTCACCCGGACGTAGGTGGGGTTCCGCAATGTCAGGGCATGGTGAAGGTTAAACCGGGCACCATCTTTGGCGGCGGGCGCAACAGCGTCCTCAAGGTCGATAACGACCGCGTCGGCTCCGGACCGGTCGGCCTTTTCAAAACGCTCTGGCCGGTCGGCCGGCACAAACAAAGGCGCGACAGGCGTAAAATGCACGTCATCCTGTGCAGACATCAGGCCATACCCCGGTCGATATCGGCTTCCATGTGCACGGCACCGCTCCGGCCCTGCGTCCAGAGTCGCTGACCATCGATGCCTGCCCTGACGGTCAGTTCACGGCCTGCAATTGCCGGGGCTATCCCGCGGTAGCGAAACGTCAGGGGTATGCCGGCGCCTTGGGACGCCGCGAGGTTGAGGAGAAGCGTTGCCTGGAGGGGCCCATGGACAACCAACCCCTCATAGCCTTCAGCCTCGGTCGCATAAGGCAGATCGTAATGGATACGGTGACCGTTAAAGGTGATCGCGGAGTAGCGGAAGAGCAACGTGGAAGAAGGTAGGACAGACCACACTTGTCCTGCCGGCCGGATTGTCGTGGGCTCCGCCGGCGAGGTGTTTCGAGGCACGCCATTTCCCGACACGGCAGCTTCCCGATAAACGATGTCCTGCCGTTCACTCACGGCGAGACCACGATCGGAATGGTAAGCGTGGCCGACCGCGACGAACCAGAGTTCACCGGATCGGCCATGTTTGCGCACTATGTCCAAGATGGTGGACACCTTGCGGACTTTGTCACCTCCCCTGAGGTGATCATGCACCCGAAGTTCACCACCAGCCCACATGCGGCGCGGCAGCGGAACGGGCGGCAACGACAGGTTCTTGGCGGGGTGTCCGTCAGCGCCCAACTGGTCCATCCCAGCGATTGCCGGCGACAGACACCAATGGATGCCCAACGGTGCGGTATCTGCGGGCAGCGGCGCTAGATGCGGTTCGAAAATGGCGCGGAAGCTCTTTACGAGGCGCTCCGAAACGATATCGATGCTTTCGCTCTGACGGCCAATCCATTCTGCCGATAGCTTCCGTTCGGTCGCGTCCATTGGCCTTGACCGTCAGTACGAACGTGGCATCCCGAGCACATGCTCGGAGAGGTAGGACAGGATGAGGTTCGTCGAGATCGGCGCAACCTGGTAAAGCCTGGTCTCGCGAAACTTGCGTTCGACGTCATACTCTTCAGCGAACCCGAAGCCGCCATGCGTCTGGATACAGGCGTTCGCGGCTTCATTGGAAGCATCAGCAGCCAGCATCTTGGCCATGTTCGCTTCAGCGCCGCAGTCCTGACCGACCTCATAGAGCCGCGTGGCTTCGCGGACCATGAGTTCGGCTGCACGCATGTTGGCGTAAGCCCTGGCGATGGGAAACTGGACGCCTTGGTTGGCGCCGATGGCCCGGCCGAAGACGTTACGGTCGCATGCGTAGGTGGAAGCCTTGTTGATCAGCCACTTGGCGTCGCCGACACATTCGGCGGCGATCAGAATCCGCTCGGCATTCATCCCGGAGAGGATATAGCGGAAGCCCTTGCCTTCCTCACCGACCAGGTTTTCGGCAGGGACCTTCACGTTGTCGAAAAAGACCTCTGTCGTGGAATGGTTCATCATCGTCCGGATCGGCCGGATTGAGAGACCCTGCTTGAGTGCTTCCTGCATATCAAGAATGAACACAGATAGGCCGTCAGTGCGCTTTGCAACCTGATCCTTCGGGGTGGTCCGGGCGAGCAGCAGCATGAGATCCGAGTATTCTGCCCGGCTGGTCCAGATTTTTTGACCGTTGACCACGTAGTGATCGCCGTCCTTCCGCGCGAAGGTACGGATTGAAGTGGTGTCGGTGCCGCTGGTCGGTTCGGTCACACCGAACGCTTGCAGCCTCAATTCTCCGGAGGCGATTTGCGGAAGATAGCGCTGCTTCTGCGATTCATTGCCGTGGCGAAGCACCGTGCCCATGACATACATCTGCGCATGGCAAGCCGCACCATTGCATCCCGCCCGTTGAATCTCCTCGAGCACGGCGGCCGCGGCCGAAAGCGTCAAGCCCGACCCGCCATATTCCTCGGGGATCAGCGTCGCAAGGTAGCCGGCCTCGGTCAACGCGTTGACGAAATCCACGGGGTAGGCGCGGTCGGCATCGAGCTTGCGCCAGTATTCGCCCGGAAATCGCTCGCAGAGCCGACGCACGGCGTCGCGGATGTCCTCGTTGTCAAAGTCCTTGAACATCAGGCGCTCCGGGCGGCATGAACCTGGGGACGCGCGTCCCCAGCGGTTTCAAACAGACCCAGCGAGCGCACCGGACGGTTGTCGGTAAGGCCAAGGATAGCGCCGATCAGGTCGTCGGCACGGGCTTGCGAAGTGCCGCCGGCGACGAGCTGCGCGCGCGCCTTCTGAGACAGCTCCGCTGGCGTCATCGGGTTATCGGGATCGCCCTTGGCGTCGTGTCGGACGGCGGAAAGGCGTCTGCCGGAAGCCGTCTCGACGATCACCTCGGCGCCCCACGATTCCGGATAGGCGGCATCGATCGACGGCGCCAGCTCGACCTTGACCTTCTTGCGTTCGCCGACCATCCGTTGCCGTGCATCAGCATCGAAGCTGGCCTGGTCGACGCGGCCGTCCGCAAGCGCTATCGCCACCGTGTGCTGCAGCGAGAATTTGGCACTGTATGGATCCTCGGGCGTGGGCCGGTCGCACACGTCGAGGGCAGCCCGGTAAGCCCCGACATGAACGCTTGCGATGGCTTCCCCGGCGACGTCGTCGTGCAAGGCGATCGCGCCGTCGATCGCCGGGTGAGTGTGTCTGCAGCATGGCCATGGCTTGATCGAGGTGTTGATCAGTTGCCAGGCCCGCTCAGGCCCTGCCGTGACGGCCTCCGGAATCGGGTCCGGACACAGACCGGCGTAGAAGCCCTTCTCGCCTTC
Source organism: Mesorhizobium sp. Mes31 (assembly GCF_024519675.1). Classification (NCBI taxonomy): domain Bacteria; kingdom Pseudomonadati; phylum Pseudomonadota; class Alphaproteobacteria; order Hyphomicrobiales; family Phyllobacteriaceae; genus Mesorhizobium; species Mesorhizobium sp. Mes31. The sequence goes on from NZ_JALJRL010000026.1 coordinate 61,222, forward strand.
CAGGATATTCTGCGCGCCCGTGAATCCTTCCTTGGCCAGGAACGAAGCGAGGACGCCTGACTCCGCAGCCCTAGCGGTGTGGAGATGCTTGCTCATGGCGCCTTCGGCAAGGAACTCCCAAAGACCCGATGACTGGGTACCCGCATTCCCAAGCGCCCATACGGTCCTGGTGTCGTCGAGGCCGAGGAGCTCCGCCACGGCAAACGCCGCACCGAACGGCCCGCAGGTCGAGGTGTTGTGCCAGATCCGGTAATGCTTCTTGCCGACCGACATGCCGACCCGGCAGCAGGCCTCGTATCCTGCGAGAACCGCGCGAAGAAACGCTTCGCCGCCAAGATCGTGGTCGTGGGCTACCGCCCAGGCCGCTGGAATGACGACGCTGCCCGGATGGGTCACCGAGTCCCGGTGGAGGTCATCCATCTCCAAGATATGCGCTAGGCCGCCCAGGTAGAACGCCTTGCGAGCGGTATCGGCTTGCGCCAGCGGGGCGACCGCCTTCAGGATGCGGGCGGGCTCGGTCGGCAACGCGCCAAGGGCGCAGGCGAGCGTGTCCAGAACGAATAGCGATGCCCATTCCAGGTCGCGGTCGGTCACCGGTTTTTCGCGGATCAGCCGGGTCAGGTCGCGGGTCAAGCTCATGGTGCTGCACTTCCTATCCGTTTGGGACCCACTGTATCCGAAGGACCGAACTCCTGCCGCAAAGCCACGTCGTGTTCACCGAGTGAAGGCACCCGGCCAAGCACGGGGCGCTTGCCATTGACCGTGACCGGCGGCGCAAACAGCTCGACTTGACCAACGGTGGTCTCCACCGGGACTTTGGTGGCACTGCGATGCACCGCCAGATCCGCCATGGTCGACACACGGCCATAGGCAATTCTGACGTGGTCAAGCAGTTCGCATAATGCAGACATGGTGTAGGCGGCCAAGATCGCCTGCACGCATGCATCAAGCGGCTCGCGGTTTTTGATGCGAAGCACGTTGCGTTCGAATCTCGGGTCCGTTGCAACCGACGGCTGGCGCAGGACACTGTCGCAGAAGACGACCCATTCGCGTTCGTTCTGGACGGCGATCAGGATTTCGCCGTCACTCACCTGAAACAGCCCGTAGGGCGCGATCGAGGGGTGGGCGAGCCCGAGCCGCCGTGGCTCCTTGCCGCCGTAGTGGCGCGCCAGATATGGGACGTTCATGTATTCGGCCAGGGTGTCGAAAAGGGAAAGCTGCAGGTGAGCCCCTTCCCCGGTTCGACTGCGCATGATCAGGGCTTCGAGGATAGCGGCGTAGGCCCCCTGCCCCGTAGCGATATCGGAGATCGATATGCCAACCCGGGTCGGGCCAGAAGTTGCGGACCCAGTGACCCCCGCCAAGCCCGCTTCCGCCTGGATCAGCAGATCGTAGGCTTTCCGCTCGTGGTCGGGCGTTCCGGGTGCGTAGCCACCGATGTCGCAAACGATCAGCCTGGGAAACCGCCGCCTGAGGTCGGCGCTGCCGATGCCGAGCCTGTCGGTTGCGCCGGGCGCAAGGTTCTGGACGAACACGTCGGCGGTGGCGAGCATGGATTCGACCAGCGCAAGATCATCCGGCTGCTTCAGATCGACGGTGCAGGATTGCTTGCCGCGGTTGTTCCAGATGAAATAGCTCGAGAGGCCGTGAACATAGTCGTCATAGCCGCGCGCGAAGTCGCCCTCCGGGCGCTCGAGCTTGATGACCCGCGCGCCGGCGTCGGCCAGACGGGACGTCGCCAAAGGCGCGGCCACGGCTTGCTCCAGCGAGATGACGGTCGTTCCCTCCAGCGCGCCTGGCATGGCTCGCTCCTTATGCTGCTTTTCCAATACCATCGCACCGGAAGGGGTCCCTCCGTCAAATAGCGTTTTGTAATGGGAGGTATAGCGAAACCGTACAGTCGGCCGCCCGCCTGCAGAACCCTAGCCGAAGAGGTCGGGCCGCTGGTTTTCGTCGGATAGCTCGGCGCTCCAGACCTGGTCCTTGACCAACTGGCGAAGGATCTCCCACGACAGCTGCCCGACGGCGCGGGGCGCTGTCTGCAACGGCCGTTCCGTGGAGTAAGCCAGGTACACTTTCCGGGTAATCGGCGGGTTTTGGAAACTCCACGCCCGGAACAGCCCGGCCTGCGCCTCAGCGTTGATCGCCATCCGCGGCAGTATGCCGTAACCGATCCGCCGCGTCACCAATCGCTTGATCTGGTTGTAAGAGTCGATTTCGATCGCCGGGTTGATGGCGACTTGGACTGACGTTGCTACGGCTTCGATCAGTTCTCGCAGGCCGTGGCCTGGGCCTGGCACAACGAGGGGCAATCCGGCGACGTCGCGAAGCTCCACAGAAGAGCCCTGCAAGTCGGCCTGGCCCTGCATCGACGGGCTGCCAAAGAGACAGATTTCCTCGGACAAGCCGTGATGTACCGCGAGCCCCCGGGGATCCGAAGTTGCATAAATCATCGCGAGGTCAACCTCCCCCCGCTTCAACCATTCCAGAATGTAGCCGCTCATCGCCTCAACGATGCGGATGCGCACCTCGGGGAACCGCTCGCGGGCGGCCTCGATCAAGGGCGCCGCGAGAAGCTCGCTCACTGTACCCGGAAGGCCGAAGCGCACTTCGCCGCGAGGAGCGATGGCGGCGCCCCGGACACTGTCGTTAATTTCGGCAAACTCGGCAAGGATGCGCTTGGCATGCACCATCAGCCGCGTGCCCGCTTCGGTCGCACTGACGCCATGTGGCCCGCGATGCAGGAGAGCAAGGCCAAGCTCCTCTTCCATGTGCCTGACATGCTGGCTCAACGCGGGCTGCGCCACGTGAAGCTGCGTCGCGGCCTTCGAGAACGAGCCGCTCTCCACGACCTTGGAAAAATATCTTAGCTGCCGAAGGTCCAAAACGGCTCCCTACGCTCTGCGGAGGGCTAGCGTATAACATTTCGTTATTGAGGCAACGACAAAAAGCGGCCGTCCGTCTATCCCTGTCCCAGCAAGACCGCGTCGGCGCTGTCCATGGATCTCTTGATCCGTCCGGCCTGCCGGCGGACTTCATCAATCAAGGCAGTGAGCACCACGTTCCGGGGACTGCCTCCCTTGGGCCGCACCACGGCAATGGTGCGGGCCATGGCGCTGTCGGCGATCGCATAAGCGCTCAGCACGTGCCCGGCCACTTCGCGCGTCACGCTCGAGTGCGGCAGAATGGTTGCGTACTGGGTGGTTTTGTCCGCGATGACAGCTTTTGCGGCGCTGAGCGAGTCGAGTTCGAGTTCCGGCTGCAGCGTGATGCCCCGCTCGCGGTAGACCCGATCGATGATCCGCCGCAATTCATGGATTTCGCTCGGCAATATCAACTTTAACCGGCTGATGTCTCCCAACTGGCGCGGCGCGTCGACCTGGGCGCGGGCATAAGAGGTTACCAGCACGAGGCGCTCGGCGAACAGATCGAGGATGTCGAGTTGATCCGGCGCACTGGGCCGATAGGTGAGCGCAGCGTCGAGCCGGCCGCCGCGCATGAGACTGGCAAGGTCGCCGCTGTAGGCTTCGACAACATTCAGCGTCACACCCTGATACTGGGCTTCGACAAAATTGCGGATGTCCTCCAGAAACAGCGGTACGATGGTCGGGCATATTCCGAGTGAGATCTCGCCTTTGAGCTTATCTGAGCGCTCGCGCACCTCACGGACCGCATCATCGAGCCCATCGATGTGCAGGCGCGACTGGCCCAGGAGGAACCGTCCTTCGGCCGTGGGCTCAGCACCGCGCCCACTTCGGTTAATCAACGAGATACCGACTTCCTTTTCGAGCAGCTTGATTTGTCGCGTCAGGGACGGCTGGGCGACCCCTATGGATTGGGACGCACGGGAGAAGCCGCCGTGCTCGCAAACCGCGATGAAATAGCGCAGACGCCTGAGGTCGATGCCTTCCATGCCCTGCCCCAGTTACCGGCCCGTCACGCGGTCGAGGAGCCGTGCGATCCACGGGGTCGTAACTGGCTCAAACAATGGGTTCACGTCCGGCACGAGGACGATCCTGTGGCGAGGACGTTCATCGATAACGGACAGGCGTCCCTGATAGGCCAGCCACCACACGATGAATACGCCGACAAACCAGAACAGGACCTGCCAGATCAGCAGCGAAGGCACTCCCGGCGCCACCACCGCGCCAGAAAAAATCGGCTCGCTGAAGAATGTGTTGCCGAGGATTGCACCGGGGCCGAGCGCGAAAAACGCCCACAGAAGCGTGAGGGCCCATTTGGCCGTTATGGCCGCCTGGCTCCCGTTACGCGCCGGCTGGCTCTCCTCGAAAGCGTCGTGGAGGCGATCCCTGCGATCCCGCTCGGCGCCGCTGCGCGTAAATAGGGACACAAGGAGGCACGCGGTGAAATTGGTCGCCAGTCCCCATCCCGCCGAATGGACCGACAAGGGCCAGCGACCCCATGGCAGGTCGACGAAGAGCCGCTCGAACAGCACCAGTCCAAAGCTCTCGGTGAACACCACGCAAAGGCTTCCGACAATCAAACCGGCCAGAACACCGCTGCGGCTGATCCAACGCACCCAGCACAAGCCGAGCACCGAAGGCAGCAGTTGTATGGACAGGCTGAGCGTGAGGGATGAGAAGATTGTCGCGCTGAGGGGCGCATAGCTCGCGACGGCGGCGACAGCTCCGTAGACGAGCGCCAGGGTCACGCGCGCGGCAAACCGCATCGAGCGCTGGTCCATGCCCGGGATGATGTAGCGTGATGTCAGCTCGATGGTGCAGACCGATGCACCGGATCCGGCAAAGAATGCGACGGCGATCTGGCCCGACGCGACCAGAAGGACTGTAAAACCCACCGCCACCATCGGATCGAGCGTTGCCAGTCGTGTCGTGAAGGCTGTCAGCGAGCCACTGGCCGCAATCTCCGCGGCCAGAACCGGCCCGATCAGGATCAGGGCGCCAGCCGCGAGGCCCGCGATCATCCAGACCTGGCCAAATGCAAGGCCGCGGCGCGGCGCACTTGTCACGCCCAGAAAGCTGAAGCCGGGACTGATCGCGATGCCGCCCAGAGACAGGGCGAACGTCAGTCCCGCGAGGGTGGTCCAGAGCCCCCCGGCCGGCAACTCCTTGCCTATGCCGGCGCTAAACTGGATCACGCCCGGGATCTTGTCCGGCAGCACACCGCTGGCTGTGCCAATCCCGTTGGCGGCGAATGCCAATTTGTCGAGCGTAAAGTCCGTGAAACCGCCGAAGAAGATCATGAGGGCCAGGACCAGCAGGGACTGGGCGGCGACAAGATAGGCAATCCCGCGCCAGCCTCCGATCACGCTGCAGAGGAACAGGACGAACGCGATCGACCAGATTGCGAGACCGGACGGAACGTCGTTGGCAGTCGCGGCGCTCACCAGGGCACCCGCCTGAGACAGGCACATCGCTGCAAAGGGGATGCTGAAAAGGAACAGTACGAACAGCAAATAGATGCGAAGCGTCGTGCTACCGAAATAATCGCCCAGCAGGTCACCAAGCGTGCGCAGCAAGGTCAGCCGGGCGGCAAGCCAGACCCGCTTTTGCGTGATGGCGGCGCAAAGGGCGATACAGATGAGACCGACTGCGACCTGGTTATATTGAAGGCCGAAGGTGGCGAGCAACATCAGATGATCGGGAAGGCTAAGGCTGGCCAAGGTGATGCCGGCGCCGGCGAAGATAATCACCCATGGCGGCAATGCCAGGCCCGCGTCGACGAAATCACCGGGTTGCTGGGTGTGACGGCCGCTGATGGTGGCAAGGTAAAGGCCCAGGACCGCGACAATGCCGAGCACGGAAACCAAGAGCGGGGTCATATATGGTCTCCCGGCGAGCGTTTTGAATCCCGGTCATCCGAACGGAAGTCCCGGATAACGTCGAACGCTTCGAAGGCCTGCCGTGCCCCGAACCGGGTGATCAGGTAGAAAACGAACACGGCCCCCGTCGTGATAAAACCGATGCTCAGCGGCAAGAAGTTGTGCGCGGCAAACGGCGTGCTGACCAGCGACAGAACAACGAACAGCACCAGCGCGAGTCCGTAGATGACCAGGCCGAGCCCTAGTTCTCGGGGCGAGAAACCCGTCCCGTAAACCACATTGACGATCACGTGGGCGACAAAGCCCGCCAGAATGGCCGCGAACCCGGCAAGGATATAAGGTGTTCCGCCCTGGCCGAATCCATACTCAAACAGGATCGCGGCGGGCAAGGCCGCTGCCAACCAGCAGGCCATGACCAAGGCGTGGCGGTCCAGCGCTTCGTTTTTGCCGAGCGGGGTCATCGGTTGCTCTCGCTGGTTTCGTACGCGCTCAGTCGTCCTTATCCTTCGGCGCATCCGGACCCTGGAAGTTGCGGAACGACATGCCGCCGGCGCTTCCGAGGTTCTCGATCGGCAGTCCCAAGTCCTTCATGAGACCGTCCACGAAGGCCACCTGGGTGCGATATTTCATTGCGGAATTCACGACGCGATCGGTCATGTTGCCGCCGCCCGAGCCGCCATCGCCGCCGCCCTTCTCGGAAGGACTGTTGATGCCGGGCAGGCCATCGACCTGGAGGATCTTGATCGATTCGATGTTTTCCATCGGCTTGACCGTCTCGCGGATGATGCTCGGCAGATTGCTGACGAGGTTTTCGTAGATGGCACTGCGTCTGCTGGCATCCGAACGGCTGTTTTCGGACTCGTTGAGCATGCGCTGCCCGGCGGCGTCCTTGGCATAGCGGACCTCGGCCGCATTGGACTCGGCGATTTCCGCCAGCGCCCTGAGTTCCGTGGCTTCCTTCTCGGCCTTTGCCGAAGAAACGACGCGTTGGGCATCACGCTCGACCCTGGACGAGGACTGAATGAGCTCGATCCGCTTGATACGTTCGGCCACTTCTTCTTCGCGTACGCTGTTGACCTGCTCTTCCTGTTCAACCTGTTTTTTCAGAGCTTCCGCGGCCTCGGTCTTTGCGTAGGCTTCCTCGATCGACTTGTTGATCACTGCGATCAGGCGCTCCTTGTCGACGATTTCGACTTCCTTCTGCTGCTCGATCTCAAACTTATCGACGAACTTCCGCGCAGCGATGCGCAACTCGTCGATCTGTCGGTTGGCGGTGATCGAGGCGTCCTGAATCTCCTGAAACGCCTTGGTCTCGGCGAGCTTGATCTTCTGGTTTTTCTCGATCTCGAGCTGCACAATTTCCTCGTCGACCCTCAAGCGTTCGACATCGACATCGTAACGTTTCTTCAGGCGCGCCTTTTCCTGGTCAGCCTCGGCAAGTTCGTTGCTGATGCGAACCTCTTTCGACTTCGCCACGGCCAGCAATTCAATGGTTTTATCGGTTTCAATACGGTGCGACTCGGTTATCCGCTGGGTCTCCAGTTTGGCCTGGTCGATCTCTGCCGATGACGTCGTCTCGATGATCGACAGCTCCTGACGCGAACGGATTTCAGACTCCTTCACATGCTGCTCGTTGTCGATCCGCTCCGCCTCAATTTCCCGGCGGTTCTGAATCCTCTGCATCTCGAGCTCGCGGCGCGACATGATCTCCGTCATTTCAGTCTCTTGCTGCTTCTTGATCTCCAGCGACCGCACCTCCGACTGAGTGTTGATCCGTTCGGAATCGATCAGCCGGTCCTTGGCGATACGAATCCGCTCGCCTTCTTGTTCGCTGTGGATCCTGGCGTTCTGAATACTGATTGTGGAGCTTGATCTCTCGGCCTCAATCTCGGCCAATTGGGCGGCTTTGCGGATTTCGATCGCCTGCGTCTGTTCGATGCGGGCGTATTCGAGGTCGCGCTCGATCTCCAGAGCCCGCTGCTCGGTCTCGAAATCCTTGAGCTTGATGCCGATCCGCGATTCGTTTTCGATGCGGTTGCGAAGCTGGCGGCGCTCCTCGATCTGCTCGGTCAACTGCGTCAGGCCTTCGGCATCGAACGCATTGGAGGGATCAAACACGGAGATGTCGGTCTGGTTGAGGCTCGTCAGAGAGGCGTTTTCAAGCTCAAGGCCATTCGACCCCAGGGTCGTCGCCGCAAGGGCGGCCACCTCGCTCATGTAGCGGCCGCGGTTGGTGTGGATTTCATCCATGGTCATCGTGGAGGCGATGGCCGACATCGCGTCGACGAACCGACCCTGAACGATCTCCTTCAGCGCGGCAGGGTTCTGGGTGCGGTCACCGAGGGTGCGGGCCGCAGTCGACACCCCAGCTTCCGTCGGCACCACCCGCACGAAGAACTCGGCGATGATGTCGATGCGCATTTTGTTCCTGGTGATCAGGGATTGCTCACCGAGCCTCCGGATCTCCACCGGGATCGCGTTCATGTTGACGCGCGTGATGTCGTGGACAATCGGGATGATCAGCGCGCCGCCACCCATGACCACCCGCTCGCCGCCGAGGCCGGTACGGACGAAGGACTGGTCTTTGGACGAGTGTCTGTAGAGCCAGTGCAACAGATAGACACCGATCGCGATGATGATCGTTACGAGAATAACGACTGCGATCACATCTGAGCCATTCATGGGAAGATCCTCCACTTAACCGCGAGCGCCGAGCACGTCGGCGCGAAGATTGACAGCCTTCAGAAACGCTCCTCGCCAGCGACGGCGAGGACGATCATTGAGACGGCGATGAGATTGATAAGGTCGGCAATGGTGTAGAGCACGATAATGGGTGCCACGTGCCCGGTGCCGATAACGACGTCCACGAAATGCAGGATCGGGTAAATTGCCCAGCCGATCGTCATGATCAGCCTGATCCAGAAATAGCCGAGCCGGATCGGACGCGTAGACTTGCTGATGGCATCCGACATGGCGCCGAAATACAACTCGCCAAGGATATAGAGCCAGAAGGCGATCGACAGCAGCACGCCAAGGGTCGGGTTGAAGATCCGTGCGTCACCCAGGTAGCGGGCGAGCACCATCAGGATTGCCGCGGCCAGTGTCCGCCAGAACACGCCCACGGGCACTTTCCCTGCAATGCTCGCAAAGAAAAACATCGATGCGACCTGGATCGGCTGAACCACGAACCACGCGACGTAGCGTGAGGCGGCGCTGAGCTGCTGGCCCGCCAGCCAGATGTTGGAGGCAGCATAGTATTCAAGGCCCGACGCCAGGAGCGCAACGGCCGACAGCGCCAGCGAAACCCGCCAGCGCTCTGACGTCCATGTCAGGCCCAGCATTGCCAGGGCAGCCGTGGCAAACATGGCAAGGGTTGCAACGCTGAGCGCGGTGCTGACCACGGCGCTCGACTGAAAGAGTGTTCCAAACATGGGCTTTCCCTAGACCTGGGCTCTGATGTGAGGGGCGCGGCCGTAGAGCGCGACCATCGGCAGGATCAGAAGACCGAAGATGAATTGTTGCCATTCGTATTTGAGCCCGATGCCAATCAGGAAGGCGCTCAGGACTTGCAGGACGAGAACCCCGATCACGGTATAGCCATACCCGCCATACCCGCCCATGAGCGACGTCCCGCCGATCACGACTGCGGCCAGGGTTGTGAAAAGATACTGGTCGCCGACCCCGATGAACCCGCCGCCGCTCCAGCCCAGCAACAGGCATCCTGTCAGGGCGGCCGAGAAGCCGCTGATGGTGTAGGCGATGGTCCAGTATTTGAACTCGGAGACGCCGATGAGCTTGGCCGAGCGGCGATTGCCGCCCAGGGCGTAGATGTACCGGCCAAAGGCGGAGTAGCGCAGTCCGACAATAACGATGATCGCAATGACGATCCACAGGAGGATTGTCGGCGGGACTGCCAGGCCGAAGGTGCGACCGTTCATGGCGGCAAGGTTCTGGAGCCACTTGGGCACAGTCCCAAAGACGTTGCCACCGAACGAAGATCCGATGCTGGTCAGGATCTGGACGAGACCGGCGATCGAAAAGCCCATGCCGAGCGTCAGGATCAGAGCCTGGCCCTGCAGGCGGTAGGACAGGACGCCGTTGAGAAAGCCCAACGCGGCGCCGATCACTAGCACAAAAATGACGGCCAGCCCCGATGGGACGCCAAGGCCGATCAGGAACAGAAGCCCGATGTTCGAAGACCCGATGACAAACGGGATCGAGAGGTCCAAACCGCCCAGCAACGCCACCAGCGTTTGCCCGACGCAGGCGATGCCCAGGAACGCTGCAAACAGCAGAATTGCCTTGATGTTGGCGGCGGAGAGAAACCCGTTGATGGTGAAGGAGCTGATTACGATCAGCGCCAGCAGCACGATCAGCCCAATAAAGGCGCTGCGGCCATGGGCGAAGCGGCTGCTGACCTTGAACGCAAAGACCAGGATTGCTTCCAGCAGCAGGAAGGCGATCAAGTTGCCAAGGGACCTGAAGGACGGGACCGTGGCCGTGATCAGCAGATACACGATCAGCATCACCGCCATGGTGATGATCAGGGCCCGGTTGCCGGCCCAGACGCCACCGGCGCCAGCCGGGGCTGCAGTCTCGGTTTCAAGCGATGAAGATCGGGACTCGAAGATGACGGCTACGTAGTTGATCAGCCAGAACAGCACGGCGGCCAGAACGATAGTGTAGAGGATGACGATCTGGGCGCTGAGCCCCTGCCAAAACCCCAGGCCGAAGCTGATTGCGGCCACCACGAATGTGGCGGCGAGGTTAAGCCACACCAAGGCGCGCGAATGTGGGATGAAGAGGCCGCCACTACGGCTGCCGCCGGCGAAAGTCTGACTCATGACCCGATCCCCAACGATTGTCCTGTCGCCACAATTCCGGCCGCGTGGCTTTGCTCGCCGACGACCAGGAACAGGAGCAGGATGAGTGCCGAGACGAAAACATAGATGAAGGCGCCAAGGCGCACGGAAACCGCTTCAGCTACGATGACGCGGACAGTGAACGTCAGCAAGGCCAAGATGACGGCGAACCCGAAGACGATCTTTTGCAGCGGCGTGAGATCGGGCAGAGCCGGCCCGCTTCCCGACTGTACAGGCAGCAGCAGATAGCGAGTCATCACTTCCGGATCGGACTTGAAAGCCTCGCCGGCGACGGCCGCCACGTCATAGGTATCGCGGGTGCTGACGTACAGCATGATCCCGACGACCACGCAGCCCAGGACCACGAAGGCCGCAAAGGGTGAAATGAAGTGGAGGTATCGCCCGATGACGGGGACCAGCAGGGTCAGCAGGAGCGACAGAACGAGGATCAGCCCATAGAAAAGCTGCGTCACAAAGGCTTGCGTGGACCCGAAATTAAACGTGGCAAGAACATAGCCGATAAGAAAGAGGTTGAGCGCGCCCAGCAGCCCGCCTGCCACGCCACCGCGTCCACCGGACAGGCTGACCCCGCCCAGCACCAGGGCGGTCACCGCCGTCAGCGTCATGGTCGTACCCTGTGTCGGATCTCCAGAAGAGATCAGCGCGGTATAGCAGATCGCGCCAAGGCCAACGAAGAGGCCGGCGATGATGTGGGCACCGATCCGCACCACATTGATGCGGACGCCGCTCGTATAAGCCGCACGCTCATCGTAGCCCATCAAACGCAAATTCGCGTAGAACGAGGTCATGGTGAACAGCAGCCAGGCCGCGATAGCCAGCAGCACGATCAGCAGGATCGGTGAAAAGATCGTGTTGCCGAGGCCCCAGGTCGACATCCAGTCCGGTGCGGTGCCGCCGGGTCTTGGGAGGATGACGAGGTTGATGCCGGTCAGGGCAAGAAAGCCACTGAGCGCCACAATGATCGGCTGGACGCGCACGAAAATGATGATGAGGGCAAAGAAGAGCTGATAGAGAACGCCAATCCCCAGGGCGACCAGAAAGACGCCAAAGGGACCCGTGACGATGCCAAGGCCGTTGAGCTTGACGATCGTGACGTTGATGAAGGCGAGCAAGGGTCCGACCGCCAGGTCGACTGTCCCACGTCCCGCCACAGCCAGAGCCATGAGTGAGAATGTCGCCAGGATCAGGGGGGCCGACACGATGATCGCGCTACCGAACCCCGACAAGGACACAAGGTTCGGCCCCCTGATGACCGCGGTGCTCAGGAGCAGCGCGATCAGCAGGATCGGGACCAACAGGTAGGTGTTTTGGGAACCCCTGGACTGCGACATCAACATTTGTCTTTCGTTGCCAATGCAACCTAGAACTCAATGACCTTCCGGCCCTCGTTGGGCCGTTCGCTGCGAGAGGACGACCGGCTTTCGGAAATGCTGCGCCCCGACAGGGCATTGCCTCCCTGGCCGCGCCGTTCCGGATCCGCGCTGAGGATTTTCTTCAGTACGGGGGTGATGACTTCCTTGAACTTCGCCGGATCTTCCGACGTCGGGAAGTGCCCACCGCCGAAGATGACGCATTCCGAATTCTTCACCTTTTCGGCAGTGCGCTGGGTCATTTCGGGCGTGCAGGCGAAATCGTACTCGCCGGTGAGGAAGTAGATCGGCACCTTTCCGGAGATCTTCTGGCACTGGTCGCGGAAATCCGAATCGACGCTGTAGAAATACAGGTCGCCCTTGAAGATGCCGGGGCCGCCCTGCGCGTAGTACCACCAGGTCTCCCACCGGTAATCGTCAGGAGACTGCGGTGCCATCAGACCGAATACAGAGGTCGCGACCACCTCGCCACCATGGATATGGGGGTGATGCAACGGATCGATCCACCATCCCGGGGAATAGTCGCAGGCCTCGAGTGCAATAAAGGCCGAAAACTCGTTTTCATAGCGCAATGCCAGCGCCAGGCAGATGTTGCCGCCCATCGACTGGCCCATGAGGACCGGCTTGCGCAGATCGAGGGCCCGGCAGAACGCCACGATGAACTCACAGTAGAATTTGGTTGTGAGTTTGTATTCGTCTTCCATCAGGTGAAAGTCTGCCGGCGGGATCGACTTGCCGTGCCAGGGCATGTCGAAAGCGATAACGCGGAAATTCTGGCTGATGTCCGGGTCGCACAATTGGTGCCGATACTGGCGTCCGTCCGTGCCGGCCGTGTGCAGGCAGACCATCGGAATGCCCTCGCCGTGTTCCTCGTAATAGGTGCGGTACGTCTTGCCTTCGCACTGGACGTAGACGTAGCGCCCAACGATTGGATCGTGTGTATTCATGACAACTCTCCTGCGCTGCCGTTAAACTTGTCGCATCAGCGAGAGCATGCGCGTCAGCGCCCGCAGATTCTGCCAGAAGGGGAGCGAATTGCCCTCGATGATCAGCTGCTTGTGCAGCGGATGCGCCATCGCCCAGATGTCGTTGAACATCGGCGGTGGGATTTCCTGAGCAAACTTCGACCAAGCGCTGCTCGGCGCCTTGAGCCAAAATTCGACTCCCATGTCATTGGGCGTGAGACCTTGCGCGATCTTCTGGATCTTGCCGCCGCGGACGTCGACGAGATATTCCGTGTCGTCGAAGCCGAGCACGAACTTGCTCGTAAAAAACCGCCCTACGACCGGCAAGATGCGGTCGTCATTGACCTTCCTTGCCCATCGCTCGATCCACTCCAAATCAAAGCTGCTCCTGCTTCCATATCTACTCATGCGATCCTCCTGATTGGGGAATTACCATGCCCGGTCTTTACGCGGGCAGAGACTTCTTTGCTGGCCCGTAGACTGCCACGAACGATGCGGCATCGATCGCCACCGGCATGACCGCAGCCGCAAATGCGCCAAGATCGGCGTCGACTGGCAACTCGACCTTGTCCACCTTGAGCGCGTAGAGCGTGAAAAAGTATCGGTGAGCCCGGTCCGGTGGCCAAGGGCCGCCATATCCCTTGCCGAACCCTGGGATCTTGAATGTCACGAAGTCGCTGTTGAACTCCGCGGCGCCGTGCGGCAACCGCAAGCTGCCGCTGGCGCCCTCTGGGAGCTCGCGGACCTCGACAGGAATGTTCACCACCAGCCAGTGCGCAAACGAGCGAGGGAAATTGAATGCTTCCGGCAGATCAGGATCGGTAACGGCCAAGGCAAAGCTGCGCGTGCCTTCCGGTGGCCCTGACCAAACGAGTCGCGGCGAAAGCCGGTTGTCCTCGGCGAACCGGTGCGGGATGACGCTACCCGGCGCGATATCAGGACAACTCAGCATGAAAGACGGGGTTGCCGCCATATGGTATACCTCCTGGTTCAACAGCGTCACAGGCCTCGGCACTGGCCTTCCCTGCTCGAGTCTGGGATTGTGGGGCTCGGCCACCGTGACCGGGTTGCCTGGGCCATTCTCGTTAGCGGCCTCGCCGGGCAAGCGCGCCGTCGCGCGACGGCCGAACATGGCGTTTAGGATGGCATGGCCATCGAAAGGCGGTTCGAAATCCGCCGAGATGGCGCCATTGCGAAACACGTGAACCCGCGTGCACAGGTTCAGAAATTCTTCCAGCTCGCTGGACAGGAAGACCACGGCGTTGCCGCGCGCAGCGAATTCCTTGAGGTTGCGGTAGAGATCGAGCTTGGCCCCGACGTCGATGCCGCGCGCAGGATCGTTGAGCACCAGAACCACCGGCTTTTCCGCGAAGGCCCTGGCAATCAGTACCTTTTGCTGGTTACCACCGGACAGCGACGTGATGAGGTTTTCCGGGCTCCCCATCTTGACGGCCAGTTTGCTGGATTCCCACTCAAACACCGGCGTCAGCTTGGTGCGGTTAATGAAGTTGAGCACCCCGCCGGACCGAAATTCGCGATACACCGGAAGCAGCAGGTTCTCGTAAATGCTCAGATTGGCAAAGATGCCCTCTTTCTTGCGATCGCCGCTGACATAGCTGATGTTATTGCGTCGCGCCGATGCGAGATCCGTGACCTCGCTGGCCTTGCCGTCATTGACCACGACCAAACGGCCGGCGATCGGAGACTGGATGCCAGCGATGCATCTTACGAAATCCGCCTGCCCCTGCCCGTCCAGCCCGGTAATCCCGACGATTTCGCCAGGATACAAGGCGAAATTGACGAAGGCAGCGTCTGGCCAGACCCGAAAATCGGTTGCGCGGAGGACCGGCCGATCGCCGAGCCGCGTCGGCAAAGGCTGATCACGGTTTGTGCCGCTGCGTTCGGCACCGGCAATCAGTTCGAGAATCCTGGCCTCGGTAATCTCTTCTTTCGCAAGCTTGCCGACATCCACGCCATCGCGCAAAACCGTCGCGCGGTCGGCGATACGCACCAGCTCGGCGATGCGATGGGTGACGATCAGGATGCTTGCCCCACGCAGCTTGAGCTGCCGCATCTTGCGGAACAGCCTTTCCGTGGAATCGAAGTCGAGCGCGGCCGAGGACTCGTCGAGGATCAGGACCTTGGGATCAGTCAGAAGGGCCCTGGCGATCGTCACCCATTGTTTGACGCTCAGGGGCAGTTCGCCCACTAACCCGGAGAGGTCGATGTCAAAGCCGAGGAGTTCGCGCATCAATGCGGATGCCTTGGCTTCTTTTTCTTCCCGGTTCATGGACGAGCCCAAAAGGCCATCCGCGCCCAGATAGAGGTTATCCAGCACCGAGCACTCGTCCGCGACGAGCACCTCCTGAAAGACATTTGAGATGCCCAGCAGGCGCGCCTCGTGCGGAGACGTTGCCGACTTTCCAAGGATCGACACCTGGCCGCTGTCCGGTATCAGCACGCCGGAGATGACCTTCGCCAGCGTGCTCTTGCCCGAGCCGTTGCCACCAATGATCGCGTGAACCTCCCCCGCATAGGCCGTCAGGTTGCAACCGCCGAGCGCCACAGTCGGCCCGAAGGTCTTCCTGACCGATGAGAGTTCAACAGTGGTGTACGACATCATAGGTCCAGTTGGCCGACGTTGATCGGCTAGACTTGCACGGAATAAAACAAATGCCACCCCGTCATCGACGGGGTGGCCAGACCTGCTTTGGTCAGTTCGCTTTGAAGGCCTCAGGATCGGCCGGACGAAGGAAGAACTGGTCCAGGTAATCCTTGCCTGCCCAGTTCTGGGCACCAACGTTGTACCAGCCGTCGGAATCTTCGCTGCAATCGGCCGGGACGGCCTTCTCAAGCTGGTCGTAGGACATGGTCTGCGGCTTGGTCAGGATCGACTGGATCTTCGGGCCTTGGCCCTCGAGCGTGCGCATCATGACGTTCCAGCCGAACTCGAAGTCGTCGCCCGGAGGCCAGGCGTGGATCGCCTGTGAGACAAAATCCTTGTTGTTGCGCCAGTAGCAAAGCGCGCCGATCTCACCGCCGATCGAGAACGGGACCATATCGCGGCCGCTCTGCTGCAGCGCGCGCAAGGCGCCCAGTTCAGACGCCGACTGGATGATGATGCCGTTCAGATCGCCCGGATTGGTGGCCAGCCACTTCTGGATCTCGGACTGGGCAACCTGGTCCGTCCACATGCCGGCAACCTGGCCCACGACTTTGATGTCGGGATACTTTGCCAGCGCCTTCAAAACGCCAACGTTCTGGGAGTCCGAAGCAGACGCGCCCGGAATGCCTTCGACCACCAGGACATTGCCCTTGCCGTTGATCTGCTTGGCCATCCATTCGCCGAGCATGCTGCCACCCACGACGAAGTTCGCCGAAGTGTTCACCGCATAAGGCGAAGTGAGGTAGCCAACTGCAGAGAAGACCGGGACGTCACGCTGGTGGGCGTATTCGACGGTCTGGTTCAGTGACGTCGGGTTCGAGCAGCAGACGATGATCGCGTCGACGCCCTGGTCCACCAACTGCCGCATCTGCTGGATCTGGGTGGAGTCGTTCAGATTGGATTGGGTAATGATCACGTCCTTGATCAGGCCGAGCTTCTTCCATTTCGGAATAATCTCTTCCTGGAGCCGCTTCATGACGTCGGCGCGCCATGTGTTACCAGCATAGGAGCTGGCGTAGCCGATCGTCCACGGCGGACCCTTCTTGGGCTTCCAGTCGCGGTAGGCGCTTTCCGCGAGCGGCTGCATCGGATCCATCATGTCTTTGTTATAGAGCTCATCCTGGATGTTCTTGGGCAGCTCATCCACGCCACCGGCAAATGCAGGGGTGACGCTAGCGATCGTTGCGACAACAGCAAGCGATCGCAACATGGTTGCGAATGTCGTCAATTTATCCTCCCTTAGTGCCGGGCGTTGAGCCGTGGGCACGCTGAGTTCAGTGGAACCCGGGGAGGACTATCGGGCAATCAGGACGTTGGAGGTAATACATTTTTCAAATGCGCTCTATACGCTTTCGCTATGGAGCACCGTTTGCCGTTTTGTGACAAGGTATGCCAATGTCGGATAATGACCGTTATCCGTTCGCCGACCGTATAGCGTCCAAAAGCACCTCAAGGTCGAGTTTTCGCGGAACCATGTACGGTTTCTGTTTCATACAGCCGGGGCGTTTAAGTCCCGGTATCGGTTGTAAGCGCGATAGCCGGCACCTGCCTTTGAGTTGAGATACCTATCTTGAGTAGAGGTGCCTAATGGATCCTCATCCAAGACAACGGAGCAGGAATTGCCGATCTGATGAGTGGGGGGAAAGGCGGTAGCGCTCTCCCGCTACCAACCCCGATGGGCAGAGAGCCTTTCCCATTTGCACGCCGCAGCCGCCGATTACAGCCCGAGCCGAACGCAGGCCCTTCACTGCGCCAGGAAAGTCCGCCTACGCATAGGCCATGCTACATTCCTGGTCTTGCAGAAAGGCGAAGCAGTGAGGCGATATTCGCCCACGCTTCAGCCAATCACCGTGCAACGGATTGAGCGAGCGCTCGACCGCGTGGCCGAGATAATCGTCGCGCGCGGCGACCAAGGCGAGACATGGCTCCCGCTGTACGACTATCTTGAACGCGCCCTGCAGGATCATCGAGCGAAGGAGGAACTCCTCGCCGCAGTGCGTCAGCGTGTCATACGATCCCAGGATCGAACGGCAACACGATCTTCATAAGTTCCTCTTGCCACATCTTCATGTCGCCGCCCTCGCCATATTTCGGACGATCGATCGTGTGGCCCATCAGCATGCGCCGAAGCTCTTCGTCCAGCCTACCGTTCTTCATGCGATCTTCGAATGAATGGCGCAGTGAATAGACGGTGTGATTGTCGGTCGGGAACAAATTGTAGCTCTTGAAGTGCTTGTTGAGCAGGGCTGACAGCGACGCCTCGCGATCCCTGTAGCGTGGGAAGCCGTTAGGATGCTTTTTGAACACCTCAAGCGCCACGCCGATCAGCGGCACCTTGCGCACCGACGAGGCAGTCTTGATCTCTCGTGGATCGTCGGGATCGTCGCGTGGCTCGACCGAAATGTGCGGCACCTCGTGGTCTACATGGATGACACCGGCATGCAGGTTCGCGAGTTCGCTTGGTCGGGCGCCTGTCTCAGCGAACGCAAGCACGATTCCCCTCGCCTCATCATTGAGTGCCGCAAGCGCGCCAGGCGCAAATATCTTGTCGCGAATCCAGTCGGTCGGGAACGGCGGTCGACTGCGTTTCGACTTGTCGGCGAATGACAGATCAGCGAAGGGGTTCTTCTGTTCGGGGAAACCGAGATGGCGAAAGTAGTCGGCGTAGAGGGTTCGAAGGTTGCCCATGTTTCGGTTGCCTGTCGACGCTGAACGGTCCGGTCGCCCTTTGTCGGGCGCAACACGGTCCAGCCAATATTTATGCACCGCTCGCGCGTCGTCGCGCGTGATCTCGCTCATTGGCTTGTCGGCGACCAGGCCGATGAAAACATCGACGCTCATTTCGCGCTTTGCCTTCCAGCGCTTCTTCTGGTCAGGGCTTTTTGTGCGGATCTCGTCGCGGGCAATCTCGTTGAAGTATAGCTTCAGCGCTTCCGAGATCTTGTCGTCAGGACGGGCGACCGCGCCGCCGACCGCGTCGACAGATTGTGATTTGGCAGGCTCGCCTATGGTGCTCTCTACCCGCTGCAGGATGGTATCCAGGGGCTCGGCGACCAGGATCTCGGCTAGCGGTCGATAGACGAATCCGAGAGACTCGGCGCGCTTGATGGCCTGGCGGTATCGGATACGCGCCGCCTGTGGATTTTCACCCAGCATCAACGAAGCCCACAAAGCATTGTCAGCAGCCTCGTGGAGATCTCGGGCGGTGCGCGCCTTTATGCGGTCTGTGGTGTCGAGGGCGCGGCGCACGAACACGCCACGCACGTCGAGGTCCCTGACCTCTCTGGGCACCCGGCGGTAGTAATGGAAATGATCGCCCCTCAGTTGCAGGAAGCGGTCGGGATCATGCTGTTCGCGTCGTCTTCCCACGTCTCTGATGCACCATTTGTATCACAATAAGTAACACAATAGGTAACACAAAATAGGAAATAGCCGCAAGAGTGATCACCAGCGATCGAAAATTCTATAATAAATTCAATGCTTTAGCAAGAAAGCCAGTGGTACCGTTGGCTGGGATCGAACCAGCGACCTCCGGATCCACAATCCGGCGCTCTAACCATCTGAGCTACAACGGCACGTTTGCTGAGCCAGACCAAGGTGGAAAGTTCACTCTCCGTGATCCGCTCTGTCGTTCGGCGATGCGTCCTTACGGGCTAATGGATCTTAATTCAAGACTTTTGCTCG
Organism: Mesorhizobium sp. Mes31; assembly: GCF_024519675.1. Classification (NCBI taxonomy): domain Bacteria; kingdom Pseudomonadati; phylum Pseudomonadota; class Alphaproteobacteria; order Hyphomicrobiales; family Phyllobacteriaceae; genus Mesorhizobium; species Mesorhizobium sp. Mes31. The sequence goes on from NZ_JALJRL010000026.1 coordinate 80,592, forward strand.
GCAAAGGTCGCTTCCCCACAACGGCATCCACTTTTCGTCGGACAAAGAAAAAGGCCGGCGGGAGGAGGTGCCGGCCTTTTCCTGTTACGAGCCAGCGGGAGGAGGTGCTGGCTGGTCACCCCGGGGAGCAGAGGGAGGAGGTTCCACTCGCCGGGTATTCCTTGATGGCTACCATCATATGCCTGATCGTTTTTAAGAAAATGCGACCTTTTGTTGCATCTTCCGATCATGCGTAAATGTTAGGCAACCTTGATTTCCTTCATCGCCTTCTCGAAGGCGGTCTTGATCGGCTTGGAGACGTCCTCGGCTGCCTTGGTGGCAACGGTCTGGAAGTCCTTGGCCTGCTCGACGGTCATCTCGACGCGCTTGCGCAGGAACGCGGTCTGCAGTTCGACGACTTCCGACAGCGACTTGGCGCCGATCAGGGCTTCGAGATGCGAGAAGCCGGCCTCGGCATTGGCGCGCAGGGCGGAAATGGTCTTGAGCGACAGATCGCTGGAAACGGTCTTGGCGGTCTCGTAGCTCGACTCCAGAGCCTTCTGGGTCTCTTCGGCACCGGTCTTCAGCTTGGCATAGGCCTCTTTCGACTGCTCAACGCCCTTTTCGGCGAAAGCGCGGATCTGGTCGGTGGCCTTGGAAGCGTCGAAGCTCGGGAATTCAACGTTTTCGATGGTCTCGGCGGTCTTGGTCCTGGACATTTTTCCATCCTTTTCAGCGGCAGCGGCTTTGACAGAAAGCCGTCTCGTTCAGTTATGATGGCAATATAAAGGCAAATTTTGTGCATTGCAATATCTTTGTTGCACTGCACCATAAATTCTTTAAGGCCGTTAACCAAGAGCCCAAATTCCGGCCTTTGCACGTTCTGGCTTGTGGACCTTCGCGCCGCCGGCTTTTATTAACAAAGCGTTAACTGCAAATTCGCCGCTCCGTGAGGGTTCGCCAAGCGCATGCCGTCCGAATATTCCTTCCTCGACGTCGCCGTGCTCGATGCGGTCCGCCAGCGCTTTGCTGCCGGCGACGCGATCGCGATCCTGTCGGAGGATCTGGAGCAGGTGATCTGGGCCAACGGGCCAGGTGCGGCGATGTTCGGCTATCCCGACATCGAGGCCATTATCGGCGCCTCGGCGCAGTTGCCGTTGATCGCCAGACGCCAGATCATGGCGACCAGCGGATTTCCCGAGATCGGCCGCGACCGCGCCATCATGGTTCGGCTGGCAACCGGCATGACCAGCCGCGCGGTCGGCTTCCTGGCCAGCGCGGTGACCATGCCGGACGCTGAGAAAGCGATCATGCTGGCGGTGCCGGCGGCGCAGACAGGCTCGCGCAGCGCCGGCGAGATCGCCACACGTGCCATCAGCGGCTTCACCGAAGACGGTCATTTCATCGCCTTCATCGATGCCAAGGGCAACATCGAGGCGGCATCAGAAGGGTTTTCGGCCCTGGGCATCTTGCCCGGCACGCTGGCTGCCCTCGTCGCTGATGTCGCAGCGGAGAGCGACCGCATCGTCAAGCGCCTCGTTCCGGGCCGCACGGCCTCCTTTCCAGCTGGTCTCGCAAGATTGACCGAGGAACGGCATCTGCTGGTGGTGATCGACGAGGACCAACTCGACGACGGGACCACGACCGGCGAACGCCCCGAATCCATTGCCGAGGCCGCGCCGGCTGGCGACGCTGTAGTCCAGCCGGAGCCGAGCCAGCGCACCGAGACACTTGTGGGCGAACCGGGCGCCACGCAACCGGCCGAAACTATCCCGGCATCGGAACTGCATGAGACCGCCGACGCGGCCGGGCAAGCTCCGGCGGCAGGGAACACGCCGGCGCAGCACGATCATTGGTACTTCAACACCGACGAGGGGCAACAGGCGCGCCGACCGCCCGAACCCGAAGCGCGGGCCGAAGAGGCCGTCCCGGAGAATCCCGAGGAAAGCACGAGACGCAATGACGTCCATGCCCCCTCGCCGACCGCGACTCCGGCCGCCCCGGCGATAGACCGCGCCGCGGCGCCGATACGCTTCGTCTGGCGCACCGATGCCGACGGCAGGTTCAGCGCGCTGTCGCCGGAATTCGCCGAGATCGTCGGCAAGCCCGCAGCCGACATCATCGGCCGGCGTTTCAAGGATGTCGCTGCAGCCTTCGGCCTCGATGCCTCCGGCGAGATCGCCGGTCTGCTGGAGCGGCGCGACACCTGGTCCGGCCGCTCCGTGCTGTGGCCGGTCGTCGGTACCGATCTCAAGATACCTGTCGACCTGGCCGCCCTGCCGGTCTATGGCCGCAGCCGTGCCTTCGAGGGTTTCCGCGGCTTCGGCGTTGCCCGCACCGGCGACGCGGTCGTCGATCCCGAGGCCATCGGCATGGCGCTCGTTCCCAATGGCCATGCGCCGGCGGTGCAAGAAACCGCCGAACCCGCGCCCGAGACGCCGAAGACGCCAGACCCCTTCAAGGGCGAGGTGCCGGCGCTGACCATCGTGCCGAAACCGGAGCGGCGCTTTGCCGACAAGGTGATCCGGCTGGCCGAACATCGGCAGCCAGCCAACGACAAGGGCCTGTCGACGCTGGAACGCAGCGCGTTCCGCGAGATCGGCGAGCGGCTGAAGAAGGACAGTTCCCCAGTTGAGCCACCAGAGGCCGAGAAGCCCGAGCTGGCGCCAGCAGTCCAGACGGAGCCGCAATCCGAGGCCGCCGGCACGATCGTGTCGACGCAAGATGGCGGCTCGACAGAGGATGCCGCCACGCCGAATGCCGGACCAGTGGATGCGGACCTCGAGCCGGCGATTGACGCCGCGGACGAGGCAAGCGCAGCCGAGCCCGCCGATATCGATGCCGAGGACGAGAAGGATCTGGCACGGCTCGACGGCGACCATCCAGATGAGACGGCTGGAGAGGAAACCGTCCGGCCCAGTCCTTCGGGCTCGCTGCTCAACCTTGCCGACCGCGACGATGAACCGACCTATGTCGCCGACAACAGCGACGATGCGCCGGTATCTGCGGAAGCGACGGAAGGTCCAGCCAAAACCGAGGCTGGCGACGCTGAAGCACAACCCGCGGCCGGCGGCACACCACAGGTGAACGACCCGGCTGCGGACGACGACAGCATGACGTCGGCGGATTTTCGCGACGCCGAGGACAATGAGGATTGGGCGCAGCCCGACGAGGACGCCGCCGCACCCGATAAACAGGCCGTTGCGTCCGCCGAGGAGACTGACAACGCGAGCAATGCCCCGGAGCCGCGCGTCGAGCAGCCACGCCTGCAGGTGCCGCCGCTCAAGGTCGAAGGGTTCGTGCCGTCGGCGTTTTCGGCCGGGGATGAGAACCATGGCCCGGACACCTCGCTCCTTGGCAAGCTGCCGGTGCCGCTGCTGATCCATTCGGGCGATCAGCTGCACTATGCGAACGAGGAATTCCTCAACCTGACCGGCTACGAGGCGCTCGATGACCTGGCGGATGCCGGCGGCCTCGGCGCACTGTTTGCCGATCCCTACGCCGATGACGGCTCCTCCGACGGCGCCGATCGTGCGCTGCGGCTGAAGACCCGTGGCGGAGAGGAATTCCCGATCGAGGCCATCCTGCGCTCGGTTCCCTGGCGCGACGGCAAGGCGCTGATGCTGGTCGTGCGCCGCTCCGGCGAGGATGACGCGCCGGCAGCCCCGCATGCCGTCGGCGACGAGCAGACACAGCCGGACGTTTCGGAGCTCAAGGCACGCATCGCCGAGATGCGCACCATCATCGACACCGCGACCGACGGCGTCGTGCTGATCGGCCGCGACGGCACCATCCGCTCGATCAGCCGCCCGGCCGAAGCGCTGTTCGGCTTCGACAGCGACGAGGTGACCGGCAAGCCGTTCGCCTCGCTGTTTGCCATCGAAAGCCAGCGCGCGGCGCGCGACTATCTCAACGGACTGTCCGAGCCCGGCGTGGCGAGTGTGATGAATGACGGCCGCGAGGTGATCGGGCGCGAGGCGCAAGGGCGCTTCATTCCGCTGTTCATGACCATCGGCCGGCTGCCCAACGACAGCGGCTTCTGTGCCGTGGTGCGCGACATCACCCAGTGGAAACGGGCCGAAGAGGACCTGACGCAAGCGCGCGCGGTGGCCGAACGCGCGTCCTCGCAGAAGACCGATTTCCTGGCCCGCATCAGCCACGAGATCCGCACGCCGCTCAATGCCATCATCGGCTTTTCCGAATTGATGGTCGACGAGAAGTTCGGCCCTGTCGCCAACGACCGCTACCGCGACTATCTGCGCGACATCAACCGCTCGGGCAATCACGTGCTCGATCTGGTCAACGACCTGCTCGACATCTCGAAAATCGAAGCCGGCCAGCAGGAGATGGCTTACGAGGCCGTGTCGCTCAACGACACGCTGGCAGAGACGGTGGCAATGATGCAGCCGCAGGCCAACCGCGAACGCGTCATCATCCGCTCCAGCTTCGCTTCGCGACTGCCGGAAGTGGTGGCGGACCTGCGCAGCGTGCGCCAGATCGCGCTCAACATCCTGTCGAATGCCATCCGTTACACCCAGGCTGGCGGCCAGGTGATCGTCTCGACCGCCTATGAGACGTCGGGCGACGTCGTCATGCGGGTGCGCGACACCGGCATCGGCATGAGCCAGGCCGAGATCGAGCAGGCGCTGAAGCCGTTCAAGCAGATCAACGCCCTGAAACGCGGACGCGGCGACGGCACCGGGCTTGGGCTGCCGCTGACCAAGGCGATGGTGGAGGCGAACCGCGCCCGGTTCACCATCAATTCGACGCCGGGAGAAGGAACCCTGGTCGAAGTCGCGTTTCCGTCGACCCGCGTGCTCGCGAAATAACCGCGCCCTCTTCCAAGGGTTTGATCTAAAGCGTGTCGCGTTTTAAGGGATTCAGGATTCCCATTGATTTGAGTTCGTGAT
>NZ_JALJRL010000027.1:0-78763 GCF_024519675.1 Mesorhizobium sp. Mes31
AAGAACTACTTCGAAAACGCCGGGTACGCTTCCGTCAAAACATGAAACGCTCTAGGACTTCAAATATCGATGAGGATGCGAGTGGTCGAATGGCTCTTGCCGAATCGGGCTGATGTGCAGGCGTAACAGCGCCCCCGGGACGTTCCGCATCGAATGCACCGGCTGTGTCGTAAATTATTGTAAGCGCGTGGTAACGAACCAGCTATTCCACGCTGAGCCGATACCCAATACCGCGCACGGTCTGCAGCCAGACCGGGTTGGACGGATCGCGCTCGATCTTGCGGCGCAGCCGGTTGATCTGGACGTCGATGGTGCGCTCGCCGACTTCCGAATCGTCGCCGACAAGCTCGTGACGCGGAATGGTTTCGCCGGCCCGCGCCGCGAAGATCGCCAGGATCTCCTGCTCGCGGTCGGTCAGCTTCAGGGCCTCGCCGCCACGCTTCAACTCGCGCCTGGCGATCTGGAAGGTGTAGGGACCGAAGACCAGCTGTTCGACCTTCGGCGTGGTCGTCGGGCCGCCGCGGCGCAGGATGTTGTTGATGCGCAGGATCAGCTCGCGCGGATCGAAAGGCTTCGGCAGATAGTCATCGGCGCCAGCCTCGAGCCCGGAGATGCGGCTGTCGGTCTCCGACAGCGCCGTCAGCATCAGGATCGGTACGTTCTTTTCGGCCCGCAACGACTTTGTCAGGTCGACGCCGCTTTCCCCTGGCATCATGACGTCGAGCACCAGAAGGTCGAAATCGAGGCCGGCAAGTTTGCGCCTGGCTTCGCCGGCATTGCCGGCGACGGTCACGCGAAAGCCGTTTTCGGTCAGATACTGTTTGAGAAGATTGCGGATGCGGGTGTCGTCGTCGACCACAAGCAGATGTGGCGCGTCGTCGTCGGGCGCGGCCGCCTGATCGACCCTCTCAGTGCTCTCCATGGCTTTTCCCTGACATTTTTGCGGACCCAACGTCGATCTGTGCTCTTAGTTCCGGGTTGACCATCGCTTCGAGGAACCGTTCCACCAAGGTCCGTTCGGTGATTCCGGAATCTCCCAATGCAGCATGGATGCGGCGTGACTGTGGCCGTGCCAGCGCCAGCGCCAGCGCGCGGCCCTTAGCTGTCGGATAGAGCTCCCGCTGGCGGCGATCGCGCGGACCTTGCAGCTGCACGACATGGTCGGTGTCGATCAATTGCTTGAGCACCCGCGCCAGGCTCTGCTTGGTGATCTTCAGCACGTCGAGCAGTTCGGCGACCGTCAGGCCGGGCCTGCGGTTGACGAAATGCAGGACCCGGTGATGGGCGCGGCCGAAACCGTAGTCGGCCAGGATCTGATCCGGATCGGAGGTGAAGTCGCGATAGGCGAAGAAGAACAGTTCGATGATGGCGAAGTCGATGCCGTCCTCGACTGACATCGCGGTCCTGATCGGCTTCCCGGCTGTGTGGCTTCGATCCGTCATCATTTCTCCGCTGAAAAGCGAGATTATGTCAGTACTATTGACGTAATTTCCCTGCAATGGTAATTTTTGACAAGCTTTTGGGCGGAATGCGAACAAAAAGGCAAGGGAAGCCGGTTTTTCCGGAACTTCCTGAGTTTGCCAGAGCTCACTTATCCGCCTACGCTTCGAACCAGCAGCCGACGTTCCCAACCCGTGACGCGGCTGACGAGAAACACGCAACGCTACAACGATGTGCGGGCCGCGGCCCGCGGGAGGTTACCATGGCATCCGTTCCCTTCGATCAACTGGACGGCTTTATCTGGATGAATGGCGCGTTCGTCCAATGGGGTGACGCCAAGATCCATGTGCTGACCCACGGCCTGCATTACGCCAGTGCGGTCTTCGAGGGCGAGCGCGCCTATGGTGGCGAGATCTTCAAGCTGAACGAGCACACCGAGCGCCTGCATGAATCGGCGCGCCTGCTCGGCTTCAAGATCCCCTATTCGGTGGCCGAGCTCAACGATGCCTCCGCCACGCTGTTGAAGAAGCAGGGTTTCCAGGACGCCTATGTCCGGCCGATCGCCTGGCGCGGCAGTGAGCAGATGGGCGTTTCGGCGCAGAACAACCGCATCAACTGCGCCATCGCCATCTGGCAATGGCCGAGCTATTTCGACCCGGCGCAGAAGCTGAAAGGCATCCGTCTGGACGTGGCGGAATGGCGTCGGCCCGACCCGCGCACCGCGCCCTCCAAATCGAAGGCCGCCGGCCTCTACATGATCTGCACCATGTCCAAGCACGCGGCCGAGGCCAAGGGCTATGCCGACGCCATGATGCTCGACTGGCGTGGCCAGGTCGCGGAAGCGACCGGCGCCAACATCTTCTTCGTCAAGGACGGCAAGATCCACACGCCAAAGCCCGATTGCTTCCTCGACGGCATCACCCGCCGCACGGTCATTGGCCTCGCCAAGGATCGCGGCCTGGAAGTGATCGAACGCGCCATCATGCCGGAAGAACTCGAAGGCTTCGAGCAATGTTTCCTGACCGGAACAGCAGCCGAAGTGACTCCGGTTTCGGAGATCGGGCCTTACCGATTCGAGGTCGGTGAAATCGCCAAGAACCTTATGAACGACTATTCTGCCGCGGTTCAACCCAAGCACGCGATTGCCGCAGAATAACGAAAGTCACAGCTTTTCAAGCAAGCAGGGGCGGTTTTCGGGCCGCCCCTTTTATTTCAGCGTTTCTGCATTTGACTTTCATCCAATTCGGCGTCTCATGATGCTGTCGGCCCGGGAGGCTGGCAGCTATGGAGGGACTAATCATATGGACATGAACACGCTTCTTCCGATCATTGTACAGGTGATTGCAGGCGTCATCGGCGGCCAGGCGATCGGTGTTGCGCTCAAGAATGCGGCTATGGGACAGCTGCCCAAAATCCTGGGTGGTGCCATTGGTGGTGTCGGCGGTGCGGCGATCCTCGGCAGCCTGCTTGGCGGCGGCACGATCGACCCGGCGGCAGCCGCGGCGGCTACGAGCGGTCTCGGCAGCGCGCTCAACCTCAACAATATCGTCGGCGGCGCCGGCGGCGGCGCGATCCTGACCGGCATTATCGGCGCGGTCATGGGCGCCATGAAGAAGTAGGCCTGACGGTCTCAGGTTTGTTCAAGTGGGCGGCTCCGGCCGCCCATTTCCGTTTCTGGAACGAGTGACTGTCCGTCTTTCGAGGGGTGGACGCCCTTCGCCGGCACCTCTACATCACGCCGAGACAACGAAAGGACGATCATGGGTCAGCTCAATGCCGGCATCGTGCCGGTGACACCGTTCCAGCAAAACTGCACCATCCTGTTCGACATGGACGACAAACACGGTGTCGTCGTCGATCCGGGCGGCGACATCGACAAGGTGCTGGCGGTGCTGAGGGACAATGCAATCACGGCCGAGGCGATCTGGATAACGCACGGCCATATCGACCATGCCGGGGGCGCCATGGAACTGAAGGAGGCGCTCGGCGTCGAGATCCTCGGCCCGCATGAGGCCGACAAGCCGTTGCTCGACAATCTGGAGAACCAGGGCAGGCGCTACGGCATCGCCGGTGCGCGCAACTGCGTGCCCGACCGGTTCCTCAGCGAAGGCGAGACCGTGTCGTTCGGCTCGCATGTGTTCGAGGTGTTGCATTGCCCCGGCCATGCGCCCGGTCATGTGGTCTATTACAACCGAGCGGCGAAATTCGCCCATGTCGGCGATGTGCTGTTTCGCGGCTCGGTCGGTCGCACCGATCTGCCGGGCGGCGACCATGCGGCGCTGATCGCCTCGATCAAGGACAAGCTCCTGCCGCTCGGCGACGACATCGGCTTCATCTGCGGCCACGGCCCGGGCGGCCGTTTTGGCGAGGAGCGACGGACAAATCCGTTCCTGATTTAAATTCCGGTTTGGAAAATCCGAGGCGGTCAAGCCGAACAACAAAAAAGGCGCTAGCCTTGCGGTCAGCGCCTTTTGGTTTGGGGCAGGGAAGACCTCAGCGCTTCGCGCTTCAAGGTTTTGCCCTTGTGCATGTCGTTGTCCCAAAACCGCTGCGCACTTTTGGGCGACATGCACTCAGTTGGCAGTGCAGAAATGCTGTTCGCCGTCATTGCCGGTGAATGTGCCGGTACGGGAGTTGAACGTCCGGTAACGGTCCGAGCAGTACTCGTACCAGTCACGTGTCCACGGCTCGGCATAGCTATCGTTGTAGACGACCCTCGGCTCCGCATAGTAGCGGCGGACCGGGGCGGGGCGCGGCCGCACGTCGCGATAGTAGTAACCGTCGCCGTAATCGTCGGGCGGCGGCTGGTCATTGGCCAGCGCGCCAACGATCAGGGCGCCGGCGGCGAGGCCGAGCACGCCGGCGGCGACGGCATCGCCATTGCCGTGGTGACGGTGATGACGCCATTCATCGGCGCTGGCCGCGGGCAAGGTCGCGAGCGTCGTGGCGACCACGGCGGCGGACAGGACGGCGGTCTTGAAAATTCGGTTCATGTCGGTCTCCTTCGTGCCGGCCCGTGTAGTTTTCAGGGGGGATGCGGTCCGGCTTTACCCAAGACTAATATGAGACCGTGGCTGAACGGGGGCTGAACGGATTTAAGCTGGCCGATCCGCCGCGAACGTCAGACATCGCACGCTCCGGGCAGCGGATCTGCCCTGCCGGCGGCGTCGATCCGAAGCCGGCTCAGCCGACCGACAGGTTGACGGCCTTGGGGCCCTTGCCGCGCTTGTCCGGCTCGGTATCGAATGTCACCTTCTGCCCGTCCTCCAGACCGGGAAGACCCGACGCCTGCACGGCCGAAATATGGACGAAGACATCCTTCGCGCCATCATCCGGTGTGATGAAGCCGAAGCCCTTGGCATGATTGAAGAATTTGACGGTGCCGGTCTGCGGCATGGGAAGCTCCTTTGATCCCATAAAGTCCAGTCTCGGGCCGGCAAATGCCCGAGCGGAAATTTGTCCTTTATTTTAGCGCCATCGGCAAGAGAAAGTTTTGCGGGCACCTGGCGCGGCGCGCTTGAGCGGATTCAGGCGACGCGCTTCAGGTCTTTGTTTTTATGCATGTCGTTGTTCCAAAACCGGGAGCCACCTTTGGGCGACATGCATGGGTCGGTGCTGGCGGCATGAAAAAGGCGCGGCGAAAAACGCCGCGCCTTTCAAAATTCAAATCCCTCTCCAAGCCGGCTCAAGGCATTGGAGCTTCCTTCGCGCACCCGCAGGGCGCGCGGCGCGCCGATGGCTCAGGCAGCGCGGAGATTGACCGCCTTGGGGCCCTTGCCCATGCGGTCCGGCTCGACGTCAAAGGTGACCTTCTGGCCGTCGACGAGGGTGCGCAGGCCCGAAGCCTCGATCGCGGAAATATGGACGAACACGTCCTTTGCGCCGCCATCGGGCGTGATGAAACCGAAGCCTTTGGTCGCGTTGAAGAATTTAACGGTGCCGGTCTGGGCCATTGGGGAAACTCCTTCACCCGTTCAGTCTTTGATGGTCCTGCCCGCCACCTGTCGTCGAGGGCAAGTCCCGGTGGTTGCTTCGGCAGTCATGCATTGGCGCATGGTCAAACCCCCCGCCGAAAAACGGGGCCGTCAGAGATTCACAGTATCGGGGAAAGGTCGTCCAAAACGTTCCGCTCTCCGGGTCGCAAATGCCCGAACACGGAATTTATCGCACGGAAACGTGAAGGTTGCAAGATAGCCCCGCGGGCCGCCGCCATGAGCGCATCCCGACGCATAAATCGACCGATCCGAGCGTCGATGGGCCGCAAATAGGCTGCGTTGACCGGCGGGTCATCGGCCCACGGCAACAATCCCGCATAGGCCAGAGACGGCAGGGGCGCGAACTGAAGATCGCCACGGCTCCAGCCACCATTGCCGGTGCGGACGGCAGCAAACGGGGTTGCATTTGGCAAGGGAATGGCGAGGATCGTGATACGGGGACGGGATCGAGGTAGAGGTCAACATGAGATATCTGGCGGCAATCTTGTCGCGGCAAGGCTTTGCCATCCTGTTCCTGTCGGCATTGCTGACTGCCTGTACCGTCGTCGTCGATGAAGGACCGGGGCCGCGTCCGCCACGGCCCGAGCCGCAATTCTGCAGCAGGCAGTACGAGCCGGTCTGCGCCAGGCGCGGCGGCGACCGCCAGACCTTCGCCAATGCCTGCCTTGCCGACCGTGCTGGCTACCGCATCGTGCGCGATGGTCCCTGCCGCGACGGCGGCGATGGCGATGGCGGTGGCGGTGGCGGAGAGCAGACGTTCTGCACCCGCGAATATGCTCCCGTGTGCGCCCGCCGGCATGGCGAGATGCGCACCTTCCCCAACGCCTGCGAAGCCCGCGCCGCGGACTACCGCGTCGTTGATGACGGGCCGTGCTGAGAGGTCATTTACCTGGCCTCTCCGCGGGGAATGTCCGCAGGGCATGAGCAGATCGGGGCGGTGTGTGGATTGAAGCGCGCGCCGCTCGTCACGGTGCCGGATACGCCCCGTCGGCGGGGCCGGCATAAAGCTCGCTGCCATCTTCGTCGGAAATGCGCAGGCGGTCGGGGATTTGCGGCATGGTGAGGGTGTGGAACAGCGCGGTGGCGCCCTGCAGGGCGGCGCGCAGGTTCGGTGCTTCCAGCGACACCTTGTCGAGCGTGGCTTCGTCGGCGTCGCGTGACCGGTAAAACTCGATGACGAAGTTCAAGGACGCCTCCGTGGCGGGGGCGGGCGTTGCGCTGTCCCGCGAGGGAGAGTCTTCGGCGCCGACAGGCGCCGAAGAGGCGTGCCGGGTGTCAGCCCTTCGATTTCGGCTTCAGGCTGCTCTCCGCCTGCTTGACCGACGAGCCGAACGGCGAGGCGGGCTTGGCCACGACCTTGTCCTTCTTCGGTTTGCGCGCTTCGCGGTTGCTTCGCTGTTGTCCCTTGGACATGTTCTGCTCCTGGTGCTTGTTGGCTTGGCTTGCGGCGCGGTCTCAGACACTGTCTGGAAATTCTACTCTGTCGGCCATCTGATGGCGTTTTCTGCGCTTCCGTTGCTCACGGATCAAATGTCCGCTGCGCTACGGTTCTCGAAACCGCCACCATGGGACTCGCCAGAGCGAATTTCGAAACAGTCGCTCAGATCGCGGGCATCTCGGCCGGTTCGAGATTGTCTTCCGTGGTGACCCGCTCATGGGTCTCCTGCTCGCTGCGGATGCGGTATTGCGGCGAGCCGTCCTTGACCGGGAGCATGCTCTTGATCTGGAACAGTTCCGCGGTCTTCTGGACGAGGCCGGTGCGGCTCTTCATGCGTACGGTCTGGCCGATGGCGAAGAGGTGCGCGGGCGTGTCGGTGCGCGGGCGCGCATTCTGCTGGAAACGGATCATGCTGCGTTCTCCCGGTCGCGCTTCAGCGCTGTTTCGAGTTCGAGGTAATCGATGGCGACAAGCTGGCTGGTGGGCGGGTTTTTCACCGCCCTTGCCGGCAGATGGATGAAGGTGGCGACGCGGCGCCAGGCAAGGCGCGACATGCCTTCGATCACCTCTTCGTCGTGATCGATGTCGTAGTCGCCGGCCGGCAGCAATCCTTCCAATCCGCCGAGCACGAAAGGTGCCGCGAAATGCGCGATGGAGCGGGTTGTGCGGTCCGACATTGTCTTAACCTTGATACCTTCCGGGTCCTGAAGTTTTCCGGCATCCACCGGGAAACGTCTTGCGCCTCGCGGCGCCATGCAGGCAGCGGTCCTGAAAGCAAAAAAGCGGGGACGAGCCCCGCTTTCCTATCTCCGGCTATCGCTGGAAATAAGCCGATTTCGAGAGCTGCCAGTACATCCGTGGTCAGCGTTCATCGAATTCGGCCGGATCAGATCAGTTGCAGATTGGCGGCCGACTCGCGGCCCTTGGTGTCGCGCTCCAACTCGAATTGCAGCTTCTGGCCTTCGGCGAGGCCAGGAAAGCCGGCGCGCTCCAGCGCGCTGACATGGACGAAAACGTCCTTGCCGCCATCGGTCGGCTGAATGAAGCCAAAGCCCTTCTGGCCGTTGTAGAACTTCACGGTTCCGGTGTTCATTGGTGTGGGTGTCTTTCGAAGAATGAGAAATGGTCGCGGAGCGAATGTGCCGCGCGCCCGGTATCGATGATTTGGAATGAGATTGGCGGGTCGAGAACCTCTGACGCCGCGAGATGCCAATTCTGGCCCCAAACGATCTTGTTTATATAGCTTAGCGGAGCGGATTGTTCAAGAAGATTTCCGAAAATCCATCGCATTGGCAAAAAAATAGAACGCTATAATTATTTGAAAAATTCTGATAGAGAGCGAGAACTTTCTAATAAAAATTCCAAAATTCATGCTGGGGCGATTGTCCCGGCACTTGTATTTTATTTATTCCCGAAAGGACAAAAACCATGGTTTCCGTCAGAACCCCGAGAGGCACGACCCTAGCGATCAACCCGATCATCAAGCCAGCCACCATGCACGCCATTGCCGTTGGCCCGACCGGCAAGCCGATGATCGTCAAGTCCGCACGGCTCACCGTCAGAAGCGACGAGGCGGCAAGGCGCACGATCGCCGACACCGATGGAACCGTGAGGCGGGCCAGACAGGTTGCCGAGAGCAATCGCCTGATCTGAGAAGGGTGACGGCTCGAATCCGCTGCCTGAGTTGGACAGCCCTGGTCCGCATCCGAGCCCGGCCGCAGCTGGATTTTTCAACGCAGCGTCGAGGAGATGCAAATGCCCGACAGCGAAGCCTACGCCTTCCCCAGCCTGAAGGGTGAACTCCTTGGCGCGATGAGCCATGATTATGGGCGGCGCGTCGAGGTGAACAGGTCGTGGACCATCTATCACGTGTTCACCGGCAGGCCGGCCGAGATCGGCACGCGGCCAATGGTCGGCCTCAGCGAGTTCGACGCCACTTCGGTGATGTTGTTCCTGAACTCTCACAACGCCGAAAGACGCAAGGCCTCGTTCTCGCGGCATCCGAGCGCCGGCGGTTCCTGCCAGCACTGATCCGCCATCGCTCGTATCGAGGTGGCTTTGCCACGGTAGCCTCGTTGGACCCGATCCACTCTTGAATCTCCGTCTCCCATGCCTTAGGTCCGGCAAGCGGACAAACACGGCAGGTTTCCCATCAACAGAGATCAGAGACGAGCGGCGGGTGCGGGAACCAGGTCTGGTGCTGGAGGACAGCCACCGTTGGGCCTCGACCAGTATGTGCAGCAGGCGCTGCAATTGCATCAGGCGGGGCGCCGGCAAGAGGCCGAGGCGATCTACCGGCAGGTGTTGGCGCGCCAGCCCAAGCACGCGGCCGCGGCGCATTTCCTGGGACTGCTGCTGCATCAGACCGGGCGCAGCGCCGAGGGACTCGATTTCATCGAACAGTCGGTAAGCCTGCAACCGACAAATCCCGACTTCCTCAACAATTTCGGCACGGTGATGCGCGATCTCGGCCGTGTCGCTGCGGCCGTCGATTTCTTCCGCGGCGCGGTCGATATCCGGCCGGACCAGCTCGCGGCGCGCGACAATCTCGGCTCGTCGCTGAAGCAGCTCGGCCAGTTCGAGGAGGCCGAGGAGATTTATCGCGGCACCGTCGCGCGCAATCCATTTCATGTTCGCGCCCGCATCGGGCTTGCCGAAACCCTGCAGGAAGCTGGACGCCTGGATGAGGCGCTTGGCGTCTTCCGCGAGGCGCTGGCCATCCGGCCGAAGGATGCCGATCTGTTGCATGGGCTCGGCGTCGGGCTGATGGAAAAAGGCAAGCTCGCCGAGGCCGCCGACCTGTTCCGGCAGGCGCTGGCGGTCAACCCCGGCATGGCGCGTGCCTGGCTGATGCTGACGCAGGTCAAACGCCAGAAGGAGCGCGATGCCGAACTGGCCGGCATGGAGGCGCAACATGCCAAGGCGCCGCAGGACAGCCTGGCGCGCATGCAGCTTTCCTTCGGGCTCGGCAAGGCCAATGACGATTTGAAGGATTATCCGCGCGCCTTCGACTATTTCGCCGAAGGCAATGCCATCCGCCGCAAAGGCATCGACTACGATCCCGTGAAGACGCGCGCGGAATTCGACGCGATGAAGACGGTCTTCGATGCCGGCTTCTTCGAAAAGCACAAGCCAAGCTCAATTGCCGACGACACGCCGATCTTCGTCGTCGGCATGCCGCGTTCGGGCACGACGCTGGTCGAGCAGATCATCGCCAGCCATCCCAAGGTCTATGGCGCCGGCGAGCTCCACATCTTGAAGACGGCCGTCGGCAAGCAGTTCCCGGCGACCATGCCGGGTGGCTTTCCCTGGGGAGTATCCGATGTAGCCGACGCGGAGTTTGCCGAGGCCGGGCAGGCGTATCTCGACATGCTGCATGCCCGCTATCCGCATATCCGCCATGTCACCGACAAGATGCCGGGCAACTTCCTGCTTATCGGCTTCATCCACATGATGCTGCCCAAGGCCAGGATCATCCACTGCGCCCGCGATGCGGCGGCAACCTGCCTGTCGATCTACAAGGTGCATTTCCGCGGCGACAGCCACCGCTATGGCTACGACCTAAGCGAACTCGCCGACTTCCACAATCTCTACACCGACATCATGGCACATTGGCGCACCGTGCTGCCGGGCGTGGTGCACGATGTGCGCTACGAGGATTTCGTCGCCGACCAGGAAGGGCAGACGCGGGCGCTGATCGCCCATCTCGGCCTGCCGTGGGACGACGCGGTGCTGTCGTTCCACGAGACCGACCGGCCGGTGCGCACGGCGTCGGCGGCGCAGGTGCGCCAGCCGATGTATCAAGGCTCGGTCGATCTGTGGAAGCGCTATGGGGACCGGCTGAAGCCGCTGCTGGACAGACTGGACTGAACGTCAGGCCGATGCCCCGCTCTGGCCGGCCCGCGCCTTCTGCTCATAACACAGGAAGACGTTGCCGTTGCTGAAGGTCTGCGACCGGGTCAGCCTCACATCGACGCGGCTGCCGATGCCTTCGAACATCGTCCTGCCTGCGCCAAGCATGACCGGGACGATCACTAACTGATACTCGTCGATCAAGTTCTCCTCGGCCAATTGAGCGACGAGATTGCCGCTTCCCAGGATGGTCATGTGGTTGCCCGGCTGCTGCTTCAGGTATCGAAGCTTCGCGGCTGGTCCGCTTTTTACCAACTCGGTGTTGTTCCAGCTTGCTGTGTCGAGCGAGCGGGAAAACACGACCTTCGGCATGGCGTTCATTCGTTCCGCCACCACCGGCGCGATCTGGGTGGCCATCGGCGTCGGCCAGAACTGGATCATCAGGTCATAAGTGAGCCGGCCCAGCACCAGCATGCCGCCGCCCTTGGCATTATCGGCGACGAAAGCGTTCCATTCCGGATCCTGGCTGTGCGCCCAGTCCATGGCGCCGTGCCCGTCGGTAAAATAGCCGTCGAGCGATATGCTGTTGAATACGATCAGCTTGCGCATAAGTAGGTCCTATTTTGAGAGATGGAGACGAGTTTTCGCGCCCTGCTGGCGGCGCCAGCATGCGGCAGCTGGCGATTGGTCGGGATGTTCTGCCTACAGTTCCATGAAGGGCTGGAAGCCGCCGAAGATCATACGCTTCATATCGAAGGGCATGGGCCCCCAGTCGGGTGTCAAACGCGGGTCGGCCATCACCTTGGGCATCACCGCGTCGCGGCTCTGCCTGGATTCATAGACCACCCAGGCGAAGACGACGATTTCGTCGTCTTTTGCCTGAACGGCACGCGGGAACGAGGTCAGCTCGCCATAGGGGACGTCGTCGCCGATACATTCGACATAGGCAAGCGCGCCGTGTTCCATCCATATGGGGCCGGTGAGGTTGGCGAGCTTCTTGTAGTCGTCGAGTTTGGCCTTTGGCACGGCAAGCACGAAACCATCGACATAGGACATGGGGGTTCTCCTTTGCTGAAAACGAGCGCCGGGTCGGCGGGGATACGACCCGGCGCGGTGAGCGCGTCAGCCCTGGCGGGCGACGCCTGCTCGCTAGGAAACTACTTCACCGGCGCGTTCATCGCCCAGGCGACGCCGAACGGGTCGTTCAGCTGGCCCCAGCGATCGCCCCAGAACATCACCTGAAGCGGCACCCCTTCCTTGCACCCTGCGTCGATCGCGCGCTTCCACCAGGTGTCGATCTCATCGCTGCCGAGATGAAGCTGCAGCGTGTAGCCCTGCGGGTTCTGATGCGGGTGGCCATGTTCTGGATAGGCATCGCCCAGCATCAGCGTCGAACCGTTGATGTGGAGATGGATATGCATGGTGCGGCCTTTGTCGTCAGCCGGATAGGCAAAGACCTGCTCGGCGCCGAAGGCCTTGCGGTAGAATTCGGCTGCCTTGAAGGCGCCATCCACCTGCAGATAAGGGGTCAATCCGCCGAGCACTTCTGCCCTGGGCTGAACGGGGGTCTGGTCAGTCATGTCTTGCTCCTCTTTGCGTTTGGCTTGGTCTTGCGAACCATAGGACGCATGAGGTGGCGGCGATCCTACATGGTCGCGAATTTTTCTACGAAGGCCGGGCCCGGACAGCCTGCCGGATTGAGCGGCGTCTGCACGGGCCGGCTGGTCGCGGTCATATGACCTTGGCCGAGAAGGTGGCCGCACGACGGCTGTTCCGCGCATCGAAGATTTCCGGAAAGCCGATGTCCTTGCGCAATTCGGCTGGCAGCGAAAGCAGGATGCGTTCGCTGCGGTGGCGGGCACGCGCTGCCGCATATTGGGTTGCGATGCGACCGATGGATGACAGGACCGACATGACAAATTCTCCCTGGTTGGTGCCGGCATCATCGTGTCGGCATCCCAAGGACGAGGCAGGTTCAGGCGATCCGACAGGTCGTCGGAATTATTTCAGGTGACCGACGCGGCAAGCGCGGTGTCGTAGTATTCCACCATCCCGATGATCTGGCCGTCGCGGACCGTCCAGAAATCAGCGGTACGCATGACAAGCTCCTCGCCGGTGGTTTTGCGCGTCAAATGGATCTCGACCTGCGCCGCGATCTTGTCGCCGCCGTCGATGATTTCGACCGGGACGAAGCTCCGGAATTCGAAATCATTGTCCAGCGACATGAGGCGGGCAAGGAACTCCTGCTTGCCGTTGCCCGACCTGATGAAAGGTGCCTGCGGTTCGGCGACCCAGGAGAAGACGACATCGTCGGAGCAGTGGGCCAGCGCGCCTACGATGTCGCGTTTTGCATAGGCATCATACAGGTTCTTGACGACGTCCACCCCGCGCATGACCGGTTTCCTCCCTCGGTTTGCGAACCCTCAGGATGCGCCTTTTTCGGACGGTGGGGAAGTGCGGGGCCGGCAACCCTGGAATGCCGGCCCGGCGGAGGCTTGGTTTTTCTTCAACCTCCCGCTTCAGCCACCGAGCGGAAGAAATCCTCGGGGTCTTCGACTTCGGTCAGCCGCCGCTTCTCGATCAGCCAGAAGCGGTTGCCGATGGCGCGGATGAAGGAGCGGTCGTGCGATGCGAGCACGCAACTTGCCTGGTGGGCGAGCAGCTCGGCTTCCAGCGCCTCCTGGCCGTCGATGTCGAGATGGTTGGTCGGCTCGTCGAGCAGGTAGAAGTTGGGATTGGCGAGCCTCAGCGCCAGCATCATCAGCCGCGCCTTCTGGCCGCCGGACAGCACGCCGATCCTGCGCTCCTGCATGTCGATGCCGACACCGGCGCCGGCGAGCAGCGAGCGGGCGCGCTGCTCGCCGACATCGTAGCGGCGCGAAACCATCGCCAGCGGCGTGTCGTCGCCGCTGATGCCGGACAGCGCCTGGTCGCTGTAGCCGAGCACCGTCGACGGCGTCACCTTCACGTTCCGCACGGTATCCGGCTCGAGGACGGCGTTGCGGATCAGGGTGACGAAGCGCGACTTGCCGACGCCATTGCGGCCGAGCAGGACGATGCGGTCGCCCTGGCAGATGTGGCGCTTGCCGGTCCTGAACAGCAGCGTGCCGTCGGGTGTTTCCACCGCCGCGTCGTCGAGCGTGATCAGCACCTTGGCATGCGTGCCGCGATTGGCGAGCCTGATCGCACCCGCCGACTTCTCGCGATGCGCCGGGGCCGCGGCCTCTTCCAGCCGCTCGGCGCGCTGGTTGAGCTGCTTGGTCTTGACCGTCAGCAGGTCGCTGCCCGAATTGATGCCGATGTTGTTGAGCTTGGCCGCCTGCCGGCGCAATTGCTGCGCCACTTTCATGTCCCGCTGGAACCTGCGCGCCATCGAGGCGTCGACCTCATCGAGCGCCTGCCTGGCGCGGGAATAGGGCAGCGCGAACACCGGCGACTGTTCCGGGCGCAGGAACAGCGTCCGGTTGGTTGTCGCGTCGAGGAAGGCACGGTCGTGGCTGGCGATGATAACAGGCACTTCGCGCGGCAGGGCGCTCAGCCAGCTTTCCAACTGGCTGATGCGGGCAAGGTCGAGATGGTTGGTCGGCTCGTCAAGCAGCAGCACGTCGGGATCGGTGACCCAGACGCGGGCGATCAGCGCCAGCCTCTGCCAGCCGCCGCTCAGCGCCCGCATTTCCCGGCCGCGCATCGGCTCGGGCACGTCGAGCGAATCCAGCACCACGTCGACGCGCCACATCTCGCTGTCGGCCTGATCCGGCGGCAAGGCATCGGCAACCACCTGAAGGAAGGTGCGACCAAGCAGGGCAGGGGGAACGGCCTGCTCGACATGGCCGACGCGCAGGCCGCGCGTGCGGGTGATGTCGCCGGAGGTCGGTTCCATCTCGCCGGTCAGGCATTTGAGCAAGGTCGACTTGCCGCGGCCATTGGCGGCGACGATGCCGAGCCGGTCGCCAGTGCCGATGGTGAGGTCGAGATTGGAAAACAGCGGCGCACTCATGGTGACGCCAAGAGATTTGAGGCTGATCAGGGCCATTTTGGATTTCTCTGGTCTTGCCGGAGACACCTCCGGGTGCACTTTGACGGTGCGCGTGCTGGCCATCAGGCTCGGCGTTGCGCACCACGAAGGGCAGACCAAAAAATCGAAGCGGGAAAAAACCCGGACCGTCCCTGGTCAGCCCTGCAAGCTAGCTCGCAGGGCAGAAATCGGGCCACGCTGACGATGGTGACGATAAAACGTGAACACGTGAGCCCTCCTTTCAAGACGTTTGAGTGTGGGGAGCGATTACACCAAAGGCGGGCCGGATGGCAAGGGGAGTGCGAGCGTGAGCAGAGCGCTGGAGCTGCCAATCTCCCTCCTTGTGGGGGAGATGTCCGGCAGGACAGAGGGGGGCGCGAAGGATCGCTACCGTCCCGGTCGCCCAGTCTTGCCTGGCCGGCGCTTTTCACGGCGAGAGTCGGTCGGGTCTTCGTAAGAACCGATACCGGCGCGCTGACGAACAACTGGTTTCGCGGAATCCCCGAGTTCCTTCGCGCCCCCCTCTGTCCTGCCGGACATCTCCCCCACAAGGGGGGAGATCGGCCGCGGCTTCGATGGCACCTTTCCCTCGACCGGCTTTTCCGTTCGCCGCACCGTCATCTCGTCGAGCGAGTTCTTCTTGAACAGCGGTTTGACCGGCTCGCCCGGAATGCCGAAGTCGGAGCCATGTGCTTCAGACGCCGACTGTTTCTTGAACAGCGATCGCGACACAGCACCCGCCGGCGTCGGCATGTCGGTGCCCGGGCCCATGTCGTCAATCGATGGTTTGGCGAAGAGCGGCTTCTTCACCGGCACGGCGCCATCGGCGCCCATCTCGTCAAGCGCTGGCTTGCGGAAGAGGTTGGGCCGGGCAGCCTTGGCCGCCTCTTCGGCGGCATGTGCTTCGTCGAGCTTGCGGAAACGCTCCTGCTCCTCCACCGTACGGTGTTTGGCCACGCCCTTGTTGTGCTTGCCCTTTTCGCGGCCCGAGACTGGGCTCTCCATGTCGGCGTATTTGGCCAGCGGGTCCTCTGAGATCGAGAGTTCCATCTCGCGCAGACGCTTGATCTCGTCGCGGATGCGGGCGGCCTTCTCGAAGTCGAGATTGGCGGCGGCGTCGCGCATCTGCTTCTCCATGGCGTCGAGATGGGCCTTCAGATTGTTGCCCATCATGGCGCCGGCGCTGTCGGTGAACTGCGAGATGTCGGCGCGGACGTGGTCCTTCTCGTAGACCGAATCCAGAATGTCGGAGATGCGCGACTTGACCGATTCCGGCGTGATGCCGTTGGCCGCGTTCCATTCCATCTGCTTTTCGCGGCGGCGGTTGGTCTCGGCCATCGCCCGCTCCATCGAGCCGGTGACCTGGTCCGCATAGAGGATGACCTTGCCGTCGACGTTGCGGGCGGCGCGGCCGATGGTCTGGATCAGCGAGGTTTCCGAACGCAGGAATCCTTCCTTGTCGGCGTCGAGAATAGCGACGAAGCCGCATTCGGGGATGTCGAGGCCCTCGCGCAGAAGGTTGATGCCGACCAGCACGTCGAAGGCGCCGAGGCGCAAATCGCGCAGGATCTCGATACGCTCCAGCGTGTCGATGTCGGAATGCATGTAGCGCACGCGCACGCCCTGCTCGTGCAGGTATTCCGTCAAATCCTCGGCCATGCGCTTGGTCAGCACCGTGACCAGCGTGCGGTAACCGGCGGCCGTGGTCTCGCGGATTTCACCGACGACATCGTCGACCTGGCTTTTCGCCGGGCGCACCTCGACCGGCGGGTCGATCAGGCCGGTCGGGCGGATCACCTGCTCGGCGAAGACGCCGCCGGCCTGCTCCATTTCCCAACCGCCCGGAGTTGCCGAAACCGCGACCGAGAGCGGGCGCATGGCATCCCATTCCTCGAAGCGCAGCGGCCGGTTGTCCATGCAGGACGGCAGACGGAAGCCGTATTCGGCCAGCGTCGCCTTGCGCCTGAAGTCGCCGCGATACATGCCGCCAATCTGCGGCACGGTGACGTGGCTTTCGTCGATGAAGACCAGCGCATTGTCGGGAATGTACTCGAACAGCGTCGGCGGCGGGTCGCCTGGCTGGCGGCCCGTCAGATAGCGCGAATAGTTCTCGATGCCGGCGCAGGAGCCGGTGGCTTCCAGCATTTCGAGATCGAAACGGGTGCGCTGCTCCAGCCGCTGCGCCTCCAGCAGGCGGCCGGCGCGCTCAAGCTCGACCAGCCGGTGCTTGAGTTCTTCCTTGATCGACTTAATCGCCTGGTTGAGCGTCGGGCGCGGCGTCACATAGTGCGAGTTGGCGTAGATCTTGACGCTCTTCAGTTCACCGGTCTTCTGGCCGGTCAACGGATCGAACTCGGTGATCTGCTCGATCTCGTCGCCGAACATCGAGATGCGCCAGGCGCGATCTTCCAAGTGGGCTGGAAAGATCTCGATCGTGTCGCCGCGCACGCGAAACGAGCCGCGGACGAAATTGATGTCCTGACGCTTGTATTGCTGGGCAACGAGATCGGCGAGCAGGGCACGCTGGTCGAGCCGGTCGCCGATCTGCATCTGGAAGGTCATCGCCGTATAGGTCTCGACCGAGCCGATACCGTAGATGCAGGACACCGAGGCGACGATGATGACGTCATCGCGCTCGAGCAGCGAACGCGTCGCCGAATGGCGCATGCGGTCGATCTGCTCGTTGATCGAGGATTCCTTCTCGATGAAGGTGTCGGTGCGCGGGACGTAGGCTTCCGGCTGGTAATAGTCGTAGTAGGAGACGAAATACTCGACGGCGTTTTCCGGGAAGAATTTCTTGAACTCGGAATAGAGCTGCGCGGCCAGCGTCTTGTTGGGCGCCAGGATCAAGGCCGGGCGCTGCGTCTCCTCGATCACCTTGGCCATGGTGAAGGTCTTGCCCGAGCCGGTGACGCCGAGCAGCACCTGGGTGCGGTCGTTGTTGTCGACACCCTCGACAAGGTCCTTGATGGCGGTCGGCTGGTCGCCGGCCGGTTCGAAATCCGACACCATCTTGATGGCGATGCCGCCCTCGGACTTTTCCGGCCGGGCAGGGCGGTGCGGTGTCCACAGGACGCCGTCCTTGTGCAGCGGATTGCCGGATTCGATCAGTGCCGAGAGGGCGGCGACCGTCGCGGTGACGCCGCTCGACGTCATCGTCTCGGCTTCTTCCAGCGAAATGTCGAGGCCGGCGACCGGATTGAGGCCGGCCGCGGTGCGCTCCCTGGCTGTCGCCGCGCCACCCATCGAGGTGCCGCGCGCGGTGCGGCCGGGCGAAGACGAGCGCTCGGGGATCTTTTTCGATGGTTTCGGCGACTTGCCGCCGTCACCCTTGCCGGTCAGGCGTCCTTCCTTTTCAGCTTCCTGTTCGATCTGCTCGGCCCAATCCGCGATCGAACCGGCCAACGCCGTGCCCGCCAGGTCGGCCTGCGGCATCTCGGCGAAGCCGCCTCTGTGGAGCGGTTCCGAGGCGTCGAGGAAATCTGTCAGCGGACTGCGCCGCTTCGGCGCGGCGCGGTCGTCATTCGCCGTCGGCGGCGTCTTCTTATCGGAGGATTTGGCCATGTCCCGAATATGGGAGGTCTTGGCCAAAATGGAAAGAGTGGGATGGCGGGAGGCGTGCCGCCAAGCGCGGCTGCTGACAGAAGGCTGTCAGGAGCGTGCGGGATAGGGTCGGGCGCCTGTCCCGTTGCCGGTCAGGCGCCGCTTCCGTTCGATGCCACCCGCGTCGCCGATCCGTTCAGGCGCGGCACCACGACGAGGCGCGTGACCTTGCCCTTCTTGAAGGCGGCGAGGAAGCGGCCGTAGTCCCTGAAGACGACACAGCCATTGGACTCGGCGCGGCCGCCGCGCAGCATGTAGGTGTGTGCGAGCAGGCCGTTGCGGTTGTACTTGTTGCCGCCGTTGACAGGCGTCAGGCGCAGGGCCTCGACGCCATGGAAGCGCGATTCACGCAGCGACAGGTTGTAGGTGTTGGGCGGCGTCGGGCCGCGATCCTTCTGGTCGACATAGCGCGGCTGGTCGACCATGGCGCCGAGGCCGGAATGGGCCTCGAGCCGCTGGCCGTCCGGCATATAGACGGTCTTGGCGCTGATGTCATAGACGGCAACGCCGCCGCCGGCTCCGGTCCTGGCGTTCGGCGCGTTGAACAGGTTCTTGAACGCCTGGCCGAGGCCGCCGGCGGGAACGTCGGGCTTGGCGTAGGCCAGCACGTCGCCGCCATCGGCCGGCCGGCCTTGCCGGGCCGGCTGAGCTGGTCTGCCGGCCTGCTGGACCGGCTTTGTCTGAGGCGCAGGCTTCTGCTGCACGGTCTTGGGCTGTTGAGCCGGCTTTTCCTGCTCCACGGACTTGGGTGGCTGCGGCGCGTCGAACTGCGGGCGGCGGGTCGGCAGCGGCACGTCGTCGGTCAGAGCGTCCGGCAAGGAGGCGGCATCGCCGGGCTGTTCCTGCTGGGTTTCGACAGGCGCGACCGCGACATCGGCCGGGGATTCGGTCATCGGCAGCGGCGAGGCGAATGCCTCGTCCTCGACCGGCAGCGACTGGACGAGGGCCAGTGCCAGTTGCGAGTCGCTTGGCGTCTCCGACTGGGCAAAGCCGATCGGCTGTGGCGCGGTCTGCACGACGACGGAGCCGGTATCGAGGCGGGCGAAGCGTTCCGCCGCCGGAGCCGGAATGTCATCCGACAGGCTGGCCACCACGCTGGCGGACGGCACCAGTGACGCCTCGGCGACTTGCGGCGCGACGCTGGAAATCACGGGACGGGCGTTGGCCGCGACGGCAGGCTTTCCGGCATCGGCGAAGGCGGCGGCAAGCCGGCTCGGCGACAGCGACGCTTCGATGCGTTCGAAACGCTCTTGCGATTTCGACTTTGCGACCGTCGGGACGACCGTCGGCTTCGCTTGCGCCACAAGGCGCGCGGATTTTTCAGCCTGGGGGCTCACCCCGGCCAGCCTGAAGCAGCTCGCGCCGCATTGCACAGCATGGTCGTGCAGGGCCTGCGCGCCGCCATGGGCATTGGCCAGCACGAACGGCGCAGAAGATGTGAGGAAATGCTGCTTCAGCGGATCGGCAAGGGCAAGCGAGCCCGGCATCGCCAGCGTCTGCGGCAGGCCTCCGGACGTTGCCGACAGCGAGGCGCCGACGGAACTCAGGCCGGCCATGGTGCCGATCAGCCACAAGCCAACGGCAGCGCTGACGCCGGGCACCGCGACCCAGCGGACGATCCGTTCAGGGTTGAAGGAAGTGGAACGCGGCGCGTCACAGGCGGTCTCGCCGTCCCAACGCTCGTCCCCGACAATTTTTCTACTCAAGAACGCCATGCGACCAATCTTGCTCCAATCGGCTCCCACGTCCGCGGCTGTGATAGCCGCGACGACCATTCTGTGAGTGATCCCAGGTGGTCCCCGACGCGTTTTCCGCGCCTGTCGTTAGTTGCCGATTGCTTCAAAATATGGACAAAGTTGGTTAACCAATCCCTCTCAAAACCAACAAGAGACGCGGACTTTGTGCCGAAGAAGGCTTGTCCACGACCATGAACGCGGTATTGCAGCCCTTCCAATGTTTTTTTGCTGCCTGTTTTTGCCGTTCAAGTCAAGCAAAACAGCCCTTGCTAATTGACGCAGAAGGCTTTTCAGCAAGGCGTGTGGCAGCGGCGCACGCCCATCGCGTGTTGCCGAACAATCCTCGGCACCGGCAAGACTGTTGCCCTGCTGCCACAATTTCTCCGCCCGGGCGGCAGCCTCTCGACGGCCATTGACTCGTTTTGGACGGCAGTGCAATCGGGGTAAGTGCTTGGTTTTGGGTGGCAAAGGCCACTTTCGGAGGCTTTTCCATGAAGCGTCGGGACTTCTTGGCGCTGTCGGCGGGTGCGGCGGCGTTTTCCCTTGTTCCAGGCGCCGTCAAGGCGAACGTGCCGGTGCCCTATGATCGGAACGCCGAGGTGCCGGTGACCGACAAGAAGGCGTTCATCGACTGGATGGTGGCCAATCGCGGCGAGGATCCGAAGTTCCTGGCGGAGCGATTCGATCGCTTCCAGATCATGGTCTACAACAAGGATGTACTGGACGACCGCAACAAGCGCGCCTTCCTGCTGACACCGCGCGAAGAGTTCGTGCTGCCGCAGAATCTGGGGCGCGCCTATGATCACGCTTTCCTCGACATCGGCTATGGCGTGACGATATCCGGTCCGCATCTGGTCGGACGCATGACGACGGCCATCGACGTGCAGCTTGGCGAAACCGTGCTCGAGATCGGCACCGGCTCCGGCTACCAGTCGGCCTACCTGGCCAATCTCACCGACAAGGTGCACACGATCGAGATCATCAATCCGCTGGCGCAGCGCACCCGCCGCACCTATGACGCGCTGATCGAGCGCGGCTACAGCGAGTTCGGCTCGGTCACCAGCCGCAATGCCGACGGCTACTATGGCTGGGAAAGCGTCGGTCCGTTCGACAAGATCATCGTCACCTGCGGCATCGACCACATTCCGCCGTCGCTGTTGCAGCAGCTCAAGCCCAATGGCGTCATGGTCATTCCGGTCGGTCCGCCGGGCGCGCAGCACGTGCTCAAGGTGATCAAGCAGCAACTCGCCGACGGCACGTTCAACATCGTCCGCTCGGACATCTACAATGGCAAGGTGGTGCCTTTCGTGCCCTTCACCAAGCTGGAAGGCGACCAGATCGTCGGCACGCACAACGGTTGAGTTGCCCGCCGGCCCGCGCCTGCCGAGCCAACCGCCGCATCAAGGGGCCTGAATGACGGCTGTCGTATCGACCTCTCCACCAAGCATCGCCTCGCTGGAGGCGCCGCGGCTCGCGCACTACCTCGCGGTCGGGCTGATTGCCGGCGCCATCATCGCGCTGCAGATATCGGTCATGCGGGTGTTCGCCGCCGGCAGCTGGTCGCATTTCGGCTCGCTGGTGGTGAGCCTCGCCATGCTCGGCTTCTCGCTGTCCAGCGTCGTCATCTTCGCTGGCAAGGACTGGTTCGACCGGCACTGGCAAGGGGCCGCCACATCAGCCCTGCTGCTGATCGGCCCGCTTGCCGTCGGCTCCAACCTGGTTGCCCAGACGGTGCCGTTCAACGCCATCTTCCTGGTCTCCGATCCCGAGCAGAAATGGCGGCTGCTGGCCAATTTCCTGCTCTATCTCCTGCCGTTCCTGGCCGGAGCGTTCTTCCTCGGCATCGTCTTCCTGAAAAGCCGCACTGCCTTCGGCCGCGTCTATTTCGCCGATCTCACCGGCTCGGGGCTCGCCGGCCTCGTCGTGCTGGTGTCGATGTATCTGTTCGCGCCGGAGACCATCATCGTCGTGCCGCTGCTTTTGTGGGCGGCCGGCTCGATCCTGTGGTTCCTCGCTTTCGGCGCCTGGAAGAGTGTCGTCGCCGGGGTGGTCGTGGCGGCGCTGTCGATAGCCGGTTACCTCATGCTGCCCGGCCTGCTCGGCATCCCAGACATCGCGGTATCGCAGTACAAGGGCGTTGCGTATGCGCGCAACTTTCCCGACGGCAAGCGCATCTACCGCAACGTCTCTCCGTTCGGCGACCTGCAGGTCTATGCCAGTTCCTACATGCATTTCGCGCCCGGCCTGAGCGACAACGCCGCCTTCGGCATGCCCGAAGTTCCGGCCAACACCTATGTCGGCATGTATCGCGACGGCGACGGGCCGGAAGGCATCATGCGCAACCTGGCGCTCGCCGAGCAGGTCTATTTCCGCTATCTGCCGATGCACTACCCCTATGTCATCAAGGCGAAGCCCAAAACCTTTGTCGTGCAGTTCGGCGGCGGCATCTCCACGCAAGCCGCGCTCAATGCCGGCTCGACCTCGGTCACCGTCGCGGAGAGCAACCCGATGACATTGCGGGCATTCCGCGACCCGGTCCTGAAGGACGTCACCGGCGATATTCTGGCCGAACCGCGGCTCAAGGTCATCGACTATGACGGACGCCTGTTCCTCGCCAACACGACAGAGCGCTACGACGTCATCGATCTCAGCCTTGCCGACAGCGTCGGCCTGTCCAATCCGGGCGGCTTCGCCATTTCGGAGAAATACGCCTACACGCACGAGGCGATGCTGAGCTACATGCACGCGCTCGCCAATGGCGGCGTGCTGTCGGTGACCTTGTGGAACAAGGAAGAGCCGCCGAAATCGGTGCTGAAGCTCTATTCGACCATCGCCGAGGCAGCCAGGACGTTCGATCCGAAGGGCGCGGCCAACGACATCTTTGCCGTGTCGAGCTATCTGTCGACGACGACCGTGCTGTTCAAGCGCGGCGGCTTCACCGAGACGGAAATCAAGACCCTGCGCGACTACACCAAGTCGATGTCGTGGGAGGAAGTCTACTATCCCGGCATGCCCTATGACGGCTCGACCGAGCAAAAGGTTCTCGACGATTATCGCGCCTCGATCTTCGGCAGCGGCGAGGATGCGACGCTCACCCAGCCCGCCGCCGATGCCACCGCTCCGGCCGCATCGGCGGACTGCGACCCGACGGCGCCGGCCGACCCGACGCTCGATGCCTGCGCCAACGGCGGCAATGCGGAGCCGGACGTGCTGCCGGCGACCGCCCTGCAGCGCATGGCCTGGCACGCGCTTTTGACCGGCGGCTGGGAAAAGCTCGCCAGCGATTATGTCTTCGACGCGCGGGCGCTGAGCAACGACCAGCCCTATTTCGCCGCCTATGTGAAGGTCGCCGACCTGCCGAGGACGCTGGACAGGCTCGACCTGTTCCAGGATGACTGGGGCTATCTGCTGATCTGGGCGACGCTCGGCATTGCCTGCATCACGGCGGCGTCGCTGGTGCTGCTGCCGGTCATATTCGGCTGGCGCATCGTCTTCTCGCGCTCGCGCGGCAAGCTCGGCACCATCCTCTATTTCGCCTGTCTCGGCCTCGGCTACATCATGGTCGAGGTCGGGCTGATCAGCCGCTTCACCGTGGCGCTCGCCAATCCGACCGTGTCGGCCTCGGTGCTGATCTCGTCGATGCTGGTGTTTTCCGGCCTCGGCAGCCTGTTCGCCGAACGCATCTTCGACCGCGCCAGAACGCTTTTGCCTGTCTTGTTGCTGGCGATCTGCGTGCTGCTGCTGGCCTACGGCTTCTATCTGTCGCCGGTGCTCGACCGGATCGGCGCCTATCCCTATGCCGTGCGGCTGCTGCTCTGCTTCCTGCTGGTGTCGCCGCCGGCCTTCCTGATGGGCATGCCGATGGCCACCGCCATGACCTGGCTGGCGCGGCTCGGCAAGGAGCACCTGTTCGTCTGGGCCTGGGGCATCAATGGCTGTTTCTCGGTCATCGGCTCGGCGGCGGTGCCGATCGTCGCCACCAGCTTCGGCCTCAGCGCCGTGCTGCAATGGGCGGCGATCGCCTATCTCATCGCCATCCCGGCCTTCTTCGCGGTGCTGCTGCCGTCGAGGGCGCCGTCCATCCGATTGGTGATGGCCTGATGCCCGACCGGCGCGCCATCATCGCCGGACTGTTGGCCGCGGCGGCCTTCCCGGCGGCGAGCCAGGCGGCGCGCTTGCGAAAGGCCATATCGACGATCGTGCCGTTCAAGACATCGCCATTCCCCTACCGGGGAAAACTGCCGGACGGTTCAGGGCCGTTTCTCGACGTGACGGCGAACGGCCGGCGCGGCCACACCTCGCCGCGCGGCGGCATCTACTGGGAAGACGAGACCTATTCCGACCGCAGCACGCTGCTGGCGATGCCGAAAGGGTTCGATCCGGCCAAGCCGGCAGTCATCGTGGTGTTCTTCCACGGCAATGGCGCCATCTTGCAGCGCGATGTGGTCGGGCGCCAGCGGGTGGTCGCGCAGGTCGAGGCGTCCGGCCTCAACGCCGTGCTGGTGGCGCCGCAATTCGCCAGCAACGCGCAGGATTCCAGCGCCGGTAATTTCTGGACGCCGGGCGTCTTTGCCAGGTTCATGACCGAGGCAGCCCAAGCCCTGGGCAGGCTGACCGGGGCCAAGGCGGCGAAATTCGACGCCATGCCGGTGGTGCTGGTCGCCTACAGCGGCGGCTACAACCCCTCCGCCTCCGTGCTGAAGAACGGCGACATCGGTGGCCGCCTGCTCGGCGTCATCCTGCTCGACGCGGTGTTCGACGAGGCGGACATTTTCGCCAACTGGATCGAGCGCCACAGGAAGAGCTTTTTCGTCAGCGCCTATGGCCAGTCCTCGGCCTCCGGCAATGCGCAGATCCGGCAGTTGCTGGCAGGGCAGGGCATAGACGCCAGTTCGGATCCGCCGCGCCGGCTCGAAGCCGGGACCGTCGCCTTCCTCGCCTCGGATGCCGCCCACGACAGCTTCGTCACCCGCGCCTTCGTCGGCAACCCGCTGCAATGGCTTCTCGCCCGCCTGCACGGGTTTTCCCGCTAATCCCAGGCGTATTCACGCAGGCAGGGCGCCATCGATGCCGATGTCGGCAATCGCTGCCAGTTCGGCGGCGACAGCGGCGGCACGCCGTGCCTTCGGACCATGTTCGGGCCAGACGAGGCGGCGCTTGATCGTCAGCGCCGGGACATCCCGGGCGATCTCTACCAACTGGCCAGGGTCGAGATGACGCCGCAGCACCAGTTCGCTTGCCAGCAGGGCGCCCATGCCGGCGATCGCTGCCTGTGCGGCGACGATCGTCAGCCCGAAACGCGGACCTTGCTCAATGGCTTTCGACTGCCGGCCGGCAGCTGCGAACCAGTCGCGCCATGCCGGGTAGACGTCGTCGCCCATGGTCGGGTCGATGTGCAGCAGCGGCATCTTGTCGAGCACTTCGGCTGAATCCGGCCTGTCATGGCCGCGAACCAACGCAGGCGCGCAGGCCGGGATCACCCGTTCGGTGAACAGGTCGAGCGATGCGATATCCGGTGCCGCGCCCTTGCGGTAGCTGATGGCGAGGTCGACGCCTTCCTCCAGCATGGCATCGATCGCGACCGAGGCGACGATGCGGACGTCGAGCTTAGCCAGAATTTTCCGCACCCTATTGAGCCGCGGCGCCAGCCACAGTGAGGCGAAGGACGGATCGGCCGAGATGGTGAAGGTCTCGGCCCGCCGCTCGAAGCGCAGCCGTCGCATGCCTGAAGCCAGCGCGTCGAAGCCACGGTCGATGTCGGGCAGTGCGGCCTCGGCGGCGCGGGTCAGGGCGATGCCGTTGCCTTCGCGCCGCACCAGCTTGACGCCGAGCCTGTCCTCCAACTGCCGGATCTGGTGGCCGATGGCGCCTGGCGTCACGCCCAGTTCCTCCGCTGCACGCGTCAGGCTGCCAGCCCTGGCGGCGGCGAGCAGCGCCCGCAAGGCGGATAGTGGAAGGTCCCGGAGCGTCGTCATGATTGAGCTTAGCTCAAAACCTGGCGAAGGGAACTCGTTTGAACCCTCATTTTCAAGGGCATAGGCTTGTTGAAGAAATTCAACCGCCAGGGGTCGCCACAATGCTCGACACACCAAAGCATCCATCAAGCCATTCAACTTCGAGCATGCCAATTCGCGCCATGCGCGGTGAGGGTCAGCGCATCGCCGTCGAGCCGACAGACGGACGGCCAGGCCGGCTTTCGACGCGGTGGCTACGGCTCGCCTGCGAATGCGAGGAGTGCGGCGACACCGCCTCCGGCAAGAGGTGGCTGACGCCGGCTGATATTCTTGTCGGAGTCCGGGCCACCTCAATCGATGTCTCGGCAAGCGAGGTGAGGGTCGTCTGGGAAGACGGCCATGTCTCGCGCTACGGTTCGGATTTCCTGGCTGATCATGCCGGCGGCGCCGGCACGTCGCGGTTCCAGCCGCAACTGTGGGGCAGCGACCTGTCCGCACGGCTCGGCCGCTTCGCCTTCGACGCGGTGGTCGCCGATGACGAAGCACTGTTCCAGTCGCTGCGGGCGCTGCGCAATCATGGCATCGCCATGCTGACCGGGGTTCCGGCCGAGACGGAAGCAACCGCGCGGGTCGCCAGCCGTTACGGGCCGATCCGCGAGACCAGTTATGGCAAGGTGTTTGATCTGATTTCGCGGCCGGATGCCCGGGTGGCCGGAGAGACGGCTCGGGCGCAGATCCCGCATACGGATGAGCCGTTCCGCTACTCGCCGCCGGGGTTCATCTTCTTTCACGCCATCCGCACGGGGGCGGGCACAGGCGGCACCTCGCTGATGGTCGACGGTTTTCATGTCGCCGAACTGATGCGGACGCGCACGCCGGAGCTGTTCGAGCTGTTGTCGCGGCACGGCGTCACCTTCCACCGCGAGCATCCCGGCGAGGTGTTCTTCAGCGCCGAGGCGCATGTGATCAGCCTCGATACCAGCGGCACCGTCACCGGCATCCGCTACAATGACCGCTGCCTGGCACCGCAGACCGCGCCATTGGATCGGATCGACGGCCTGATCGAGGCGCTGGCCGAACTGACGCGGCTGATCTGCGACCCTCAGAACCAGTTCCAGCATCAGCTGCAGCCGGGCGAAGTGCTGGTCTTCGACAACCAGCGCGTCCTGCACGGCCGCAGCGCCTTCGATCCGACGCTGGCGGTGCGTCATCTCAGAAGCTGCAACATCGACCGTGACGGGGTGCACAGCGCGTTTCGCACGCTGGCGCGTCGGTTTGCACCCGAGGAGGCGGAGGCGATTTTGTACCAAGGAGCTATTTTCTAGGCACTGTATCGTTCGCGGCCATTGGCCGAAGCCTACTAACTTCGTCATCCCAGGGCGAAGCAGGAGCGAAGCTCCGTCGCGGAGACCCTGGGATCCATGCCGCGACATCAGCCGAAGAATGCATCGGTTCAGAATTGATACCCTGCGACCGGCGCGGCAGAATAGGTTCTGCACCGCAGCAACGCTCGGGAGTCCCGGCATGGATCCTGGGGTCTGCGCCGCGTCGCTTCGCTCCTTGCTTCGCCCCAGGATGACGATGGCGCCGCTCAGTTGAACCAAAGCGCAAACGTAAGGAATCCGCCGCCGCCGAACTCGCGCTGGATCTGGTCGAAATCGTTGCTGGTCAGGATCTTGCCGCTTTCGAGGTAGCGCGCGATCCCCGGGCCGGTGATCGACAGCACGAGGTCGAAGGGCTTCGGCTCGTCGAAGAAGCGCTTCATGTTGATGCCCTTGCCGGTGATGCGGAAATGCGGCAGCAGCACGCGGCCTTCGAGCAGATCTTCCGCCATCGTCAAGGTGGCGAGCCAGGCCGCGACCTGCTCCTCGCCGACTTCGAGGCCGGTGAGCCGGTTTTCGCCCTTCTGCTGCGGTCCGGGCAGCCATTCGCGATCATTGTCGGTCTCGGCGCGGATCGCCTTCCAATCCTCGCGCGACAGTCGGATCATTTCGAGCAGTTCGCGACGTGCCGCTTGCCGGCGTTCCGGTTCGACCACCGGCCAGTTGATCATGTGCACCATCGAGATGAAATCGGCGATACGCCATTCCGAGGAGAAAATGCTCGAGCCCATCTCGCTCGGCGGGGGCACGAGAATGTCCTGCAACGGCAGCTTGGCGCGCGGGAACAGCATGTGGAACGAGCCGTCGAACGTGCTTTTGAAATCATGCGCCAGCCAGAAATCGGCCTGCGCCATCAGGAACTCGGCATAGCCCTGCAGCCAGAAGCCGTCGGCGCGGTCGAAGCGGAAGGTCAGCGCCGGTGCCGTGTCGTCCGGCGCGCTGCCGCCGCGCGACAGCGCGGCCATGATGGCGGCCATGCTTTCATCCGGCGCGATCGTGCCGTCCTCGTTGAGGTCGATGCCGACATGGGTGAGGTCGATGACCATGCCGATATCGGCATCGGCCGGCACCGAACCCAGCGTCGCGGCGGATTTTTCCAGCCGGTCGCGGAAGGCGACCAGGATGGCGCGGAACTGCTCGTAGGTCAGCGGCTCAGGGTTGGGATTGTCGGGTACCGGCAGCCGCATCAGCGGCAGCATGAAGGATTGCGGGCTCTCGAAGCCATGGCGATGCAGGCCGCTGGCCAGGATCTCCAGCGCGGTGAAGAATTCACCGGCGCCGGCCGCATAGGCTGATGCCGGATCCTTGGGCGCGGCGGCCTCCAGCGTCGACAGGGCGCTGTCGCGGGCGGCCACGGTCTTCGCCTCGAACAGAGCGGTTGCCGCTTCGGGCATTGCTGCACGGGCCGAAGACAATGGCATGAGCAGAATGAAGGCGGATGCCAGCAGGATCGAAAGTCGGTTCATCGTGGTCCTCCGTTTTGCCGTTCCATCGTGATCATAAACACAACCGGCAACGCGTGCCCGTCACTTCAGCGCCGCCAGCGCCTTGTCGATTTCGGCTATCTGCCCCTGGAAGTAGCCGTCATACTGGGGATAGCCGGCGTCGTGACAAAACGACCAGGCCAGTTGCATCCGCTGCCTGGCATCCCCGAGCAGCCTGGCATCGCCATTCTTGCGACCGAGGATAAGCAGCCCTGCGCCGACCCCGCCTTGCAAGGACGCCCATTGCAGCGGCGCGCTCTCTTTCGTCCACTCCTTCAGCGCCTCGTCGTAGGAGGCAAGACCGGCCCGGATGGTCGCGTCATTGCCCGTCCGCTCACCGGTCAGGACGAGGGCGCGGGCAAGATTGTTGTGCGCGGTCGCCCAACTGAACGGCTCGCGTTCGCGCGTCC
Organism: Mesorhizobium sp. Mes31; assembly: GCF_024519675.1. Taxonomy (NCBI): domain Bacteria; kingdom Pseudomonadati; phylum Pseudomonadota; class Alphaproteobacteria; order Hyphomicrobiales; family Phyllobacteriaceae; genus Mesorhizobium; species Mesorhizobium sp. Mes31. Next base: position 29,310 of record NZ_JALJRL010000027.1, read on the forward strand.
ATTCCTCCAGTGCGTTGCGGTAGGCATTGGCCGCCAGCGTAAGGCTCTGCGTGCCTTGCTCGCGCTGGCCGATGGACAACATGGCGTTGGCCAGGTTGTTCTGTTCCGCCGCCCACAGCAGCGGCACGCGCGCGCGGGTGTTTTCAATGAGCGCGGCATTGTAGGCATCCACTGCCTGTTGCAGCAGGTCGCTGCCGTCGAGCCGGTCGCCAATCGCCCATAGCGCGCTGCCCAAGCCATCCTGCGCGGCGGCCCAGGACAGGGGGTCGAGGTCGCGGGTCAGCGTTTTCAGCACATCCTCGTAGCCATCGACGGCTTCGTGCAACCGGTCCGGCTGGTTGCCGCGCAGGCCGATCCAGGCAATGGCGTCGGCTTCGCCCTTGCGCGCCAGTGCCCATTTGAGGGGTTGCTCCTGTCGCGAAATCGCCTGCCGCGCGGCGGCGAAGGCAGTCGCCGCCTGCTGGTATTGCTCCGGGCCGCTCTTGCGCATCCCAAGCATTATCAGCGCCGTTCCAAGATTGGACTGGGCCTCCGCCCACAGCGAAGGATCGACCTGCTTGATCCCGCTGGAGACGATGCCGGAGAAGATGCCGACCGCCTGCTCCAGCGACGCGGAGTCGCTCTGGCGCTGCCCATACATATACATCGCCAGGCCGAAATCGTTCTGGGTCATTATCAATTGAGGTGTCAGGCGATCCTGGGGAAGCAGCTTGGCCGCTTCGGCAAATGTTCGCATCGAGGCCTGCAGAGCCTTGTTGTCGCCGCGAAACGTACCGTAGGCGCGGATGGCATTGGCTTCAGCCAGCTTGTAATGCCAGGCGAGGCCAGCGTCCCATTTCTTCACCTGCTCGAAGGCCTTGCGGTAGTCGTCGGCCGCCTTCATCTGCTGGAAGGCGAGGAAATAGGTATCGCCGCTGCGGCTGTAGACTTCGGCGAATTCGATCCGCCTGGCCTTGACGTCGGCCTCGGCCCGATCGACTGTTTTCGACAGCCGCGCGACACGCGCCTTGGCCTGTTGCTGGAACTGGATCGCCGCTGTCACCGCGCCGTCGGCCAGCGCCTTCTCGGCGAGATCCGACAGGCGGACGATGTCTACATCCGTGCTCTTCAGCGCCTGCCTTTCCGCAATGATGGTCTTGAGATGTTCGGTCTGGCCGCGCAGCAGCCGGTCCAGTTCGCGCGGGTCGCTGGGCACATCGGCGCCAAGTGCGGCGAGCAGGCCGTAGAGCGTTCCGAGCGGCACGGCTTCCGAGTTGGCGGCGGCCTCGACAAGGCGGCGCGTGTCGGCGGGCGTCTTGGCGATGGTCAGCAGCAGCTTGCGATGCTCGCCGCGGATCGCGGCGTCGTCACCGGCCGCCTGTTCCGGCGACAGGCCGAAATAGAGCAGCCGGCGCAGGCTGGCATTGGTCCATGGCCGCTGGCGCCCGCCGGTCTGCACATAGACCTCCTCGGCCACCATCGTCATGACGTCGCCGAAGGCAAAACCGCCAGCGGCGAGGTGCTTCAGCAGCGCGGCGGCATAGGGGCTGTTGCCGCCGGCATCGCCATCGAGCGCGGCGTGGCCGGGCTCGGCGGCAAAGCCGATCACCTCGCCCAGGCTTTGCGGCGCGTCGGCGGCATCGGCGAGAGGGGCGGCTCCGCGCGTCAGGTCCAACCCGGCGGCGGCGACGGGTGCAGGACCGGAGGCGGTGACGATGGTCGCCCCGGCCGGGAACGGATTGGTGCGGCAGGCGTCCAGCAACACGATGGCGACGGGAACCTTTGCCTTCAGCTCGGCCAGCAGGCCCGATAGCGGAACGAGGTTCTTGCCGGCATCGGCGAGCGAGGATGGGTCGGCACTAACCGGCACCAGATAGTTCTCGCCGCCGGCCTCGATGCCATGTCCCGAATAGTAGAGCAGCGCCACATCGGCGCCGGCCGCGTCCTCGACGAAGCGTTGCAGGCTGCGGTCGAGCCTGGTCTTGTCGCCATCGGTGACGGAGGTGACATCGAAGCCGAGTTCACCGAGCAGGCGGTCAACCGCGCGGGCGTCGTTGGCGGGGTTGGGCAGGGTGGTCAGCTGTTCGTAGCGGGATTCGCCGATGACCAGCGCCACGCCGCGCATCGGCTTTGCGTCGTCGGCCCAAGCGGAAGGCGCGTTGAGAAACAAGGCGAAGCAAAGGGCCAGCAGCAATGCCGCGAACCTGGTCCCGCAATGCCGGCCGACCATCCCCATCTTTCCGCCCGAAAGATCCAAACCCGGCCCATGCTAATGCGCTGACCGTGGCGGCTCAATGGCGCAGTCGCGGCGGCGCGGTGAATGTCTGGCGGCAAAACGGTTGCGACGACGCCATGGTCAAGCCACTTGATTGTTGCCGGATGCGCTTCAACCGGCCCAGCGGACGGTCTACACAGGGCAAACGATTGGGCATCGCGTGTCGAATTATCCGCTTTCCTACAAACTGTCCTGGCTGCCGCGTTTCCTGAAGCCGTCGCTCGGCGGGAACGTCGGAGAATTCGCGGCGATAGCCGCAACGATGATGACGCCACCGCCGACGCGGACGGTGCGGCTTGCCTTCGTCGGCGATATCTCGTCGGTGGCCAATCGCGGCACGCCGGACTGCGATCCGGCGATCAAGGCATTGCTCGGCGCAGCCGACCTGGTGATCGGCAATTGCGAAAGCCCGATCGTGGACAGACCGAGTGCGGTGCTGGGGACGAAGCTCGGCACACATCACGCCATGACCGGGCGCTTTCTTGATGAGGCGCTTGCCGTGGTTGGCATCCCGCACGACAAGCTCGTGTTGTCGCTGGCCAACAATCATGTGTTCGACCAGGGCGTCGCCGGTTTCGACGAGACGGTGGCGGCGCTGAAGCGGCTCGGCATCCGCACGATCGGCCTCGCCGCCGATGGTCCGGTGCCTGTCAAAGTCGGACCGCTGACATTGGGCTTCGCCGCCTTCACACTGTGGCGCAACGCCGACGCCGACCTGTTTGCCGGCCGCGTGTCGATGGACGGCGACCCAGCGCGCTGGCCGCGCGATGCCGGTTTCGATCTCACCTGCGCTGTCCCGCATTGGGACTGGGAGTTCAGGCATTTTCCGCGCGCAAAAACGCGGGCGCTGGCCAGGCGGCTGGCCAAGCAGGGCGTCGGGCTGATCGCCGGCCATCATGCCCATGTCGTGCAGCCGGTGGAACGGATTGACGGGACGATCGTCGCTTATGGGCTCGGAGATTTCCTCGGCACCGCCTTTGCCCGCCAGCCATGGCCCGGACGCATTGGAGGCATCCTCGTCGTCGATGTCAGTGCCGATACCGGCACGCGCGGTGCCATCGCGTCTTATCGCCTGCATCCGTTCATGCGGCTGCGGGCCGGTGATCATGAGCGGCTGGTGCCGGTGGAGGCGCTGGAGAGTCGAATGCGTGGAAGGGTCGAAGGTCGGCTGAGGGCGATTTTTCCTTCTCTGGCAACGGAAGGGGATGCCACCGTCTAACCGTCTGGCGGCCCCCGCAAAAGCGACTATCATGTGGTGACAGAGGCAGGCTCGCGGGGGCGGCGATGGAAACAGCGGATTTCATGCCAAGCGAAGCCGACATCGCCAATATCCGGAAAGACATCGAGACCTATGAGGCGGCGAGGGCCTCGGCGGTCCGGCAAGTGCGCTGGCGGGTGCCGTTGTTCGTTGGCCTGGTGCTCGTGTTCGTCGTGCTGGTCGCCTGGCTGTTCAACAAGGTCGCCGATCCCAACGAGCAATGGTTCTCGACGCCACATGTGTTTCTCTATCTCGTCGGCTTCGCGGCTTCGATCCTGCTCTATTTCCGGGCGATCAGGCCGGCGACGCGGCTGCGGCAATCGTTCCGCGAGACGCTGCTGCCGATCATCTTCGGCTTCATCAGGGATATGCGCTACCAGCACGATGTGACGCCGAATTCCTTCGACCGGTTGCCGCGCGAGACGGTCGGCGGCTTCACCATGAGCCGCTTCGACGACATCATATCCGGACGCTACGACGGGTTTCCGTTCGAACTCTACGAGGCAGACCTGTGGGACGGGGCGGCGACCAAGAACAGAGCGACAACCTTCAAAGGCGTCATTGTCGCCTTCGAGACGGTCGAGCCGTTCCCGGGCATACTGGTGGCGGCGCGGCGCGCCAACGCTGTCATGGGCTTCTTCCGCGGCTTGTTCACAGCCAGGATGCAGGAGTTGTCATCGGGCGTTCCCGAACTCGATGCCGCCTATGAATTCCGCACCGACAACATCGAAGCGGCGCGGCCGCTGGTGACTGGCCGGCTGGCGCAAGCGCTGAAATGGCTGGGTGAAACCTGGCCGGACGATCCGGCCCGCATCGCGCTCAACGGCAGCGACGGTTTCCTGCTGTTGCCGCAGGCGAAGAATTTCTTCGAGCTGCCGGATATCTCGGTGCCGCTCGACTACACCAGGCATGTCGCGCCGATGATATCGGACATGGGCGCGATGCTGGCGACGGCAGCGCTGGTGCGCAAGATCGGTGCGAAGGACGAGGCAGGTTAGTCCGGCCGGCACATGATCAGCAATCGAAGCCGTATTTGTCGCGCATGGTGTCCGCTTCTTCCTTCGACATTCTCTTGAACATCACGCAGACGGTGAAGCTGCCGACCTGACGCCCGTCTCGGGTGTATCCCCAATCGGAAATGTCGTCCCGGGTGAATTCTATGTCCTGGCCGAGGACGACGTTGTGCACTTGTTCCGGCTCGTTCGCCAATATGCCGACAAACCCGGTTTCAGTGCGACGAAACGGTATGACCCAGAAGTGTTCGGTGACGTTCCCGTCCCGCACCTTGACCTTCAATTTGAACCGGTCGGTGCCGGAGGGCGGCGCTTCGGCCAATGCCAGGAATTCGTCCAGCCTGGCAAGCGCCTGCGCGGTCGCCGCCGCCATGTCTGGATCGCCGGGAGTAAAGATAACCGTTTTGTCGTCGCCCGGATCCGCGCCTTGTGCGCCTGCCGATCCCGGAGCAAGCGCCAGCATCAGGGATATCATGGTCCGGACTGCAAGCTTCATTGGATGATGGCCCCCTTCATAACTGTCGATACCATCGTGCATCCATTCCGGGTTTGCAACCGGAGCGCGAGTTCCACCCTTTTTGGAGCGGCGGTTTGCGCTGGTCCATGAAACAAAATGTGTGCCGATGAACAGTCGGAAGTCCATTTCGTGATGCCGCCAACGCGGATTGCGGCGGGCTTGTGATGGTCCCATGCCGGCCTGCACGGGCCCGATAACGGACTCTTTCCATGGGCAAAGCGCTGTCACAAACGGTCGCTCGATTGGCAGGGAAAGCCGGATCATCAGTCAATGTGGCGGAATTAAGCTTATGATTCCGTTGCGAAAATTCATCCAACGTGATTTGCTGACAGCAGGCTTTCCGGCCCAGTCTCGGCTCGTTCGGTGCCGTCGTTTCCCAAGGCGACGGCCCGGAAAATCGAAACAGCACGGAGTGCACCCGATGAAGAAGACCCTCGCAACCACCGTCGCTCTGCTCGCCTTCCTCGGCACGGCCTATGCCGCGACCGTCCAGGGCACCATCCAGGCCGTCGACCCGACGACCAAGTCGATCACGCTCGACGACGGCAAGATCTACCAGCTGTCGCCGGACGCGGCGGTCGGGAAACTGAAGGTCGGCGCCAAGGTGGCGGTGACGGTCGATGAGAAGACCGGCATGGTGACGTCGATCAAGAAGGCTTCGTAGTCGCGAGCATGAGTTGCGGCGTTGTCTGAACAGTCAACGCCGCGCTGCCCCTCATCCGCCTGCCGGCACCTTCTCCCCGTTTAGGACGGGGAGAAGGGCTCTAGTCGCGACGCCGGTGACCCCCCTCTCCGCGTCCTTCACGGGGAGAGGGTAAGGGTGAGGGGCGGCGCAATCCTTCGAATTTGTCCCCGTGACATCGAAACCTTGCCAATACCCGCCTTGGCTCTGTCATGCGCCGCTATGGTTTTTGCCGAAAAGCCGCGCTATCCCTTGGCCAACGGGGGATTTCATGGCCGAGGAACAAAAAGGGTTTCGCCTGTCGCGACGGCTGCTGCTCGGCGCGGCTGTCGTCGGCGGCGCGGTGCTGTGGGGCGGCACCACCATGGCGCGGCTGGCGCGCGGGCCTTCGGGACCGAAGAATGCCGGACGCATCGCCGATATCGACGGCATCGCCTTGCCGCTGAAGCCGATTGCCAGCCCGCCGGCCTTCGACCCTTCGCTGCCGTGGTCGGCCAAGGGCGGAGACATCAACGATGCCAGCGGGCTGTCGAGAACGCCGATCTTTGGCGCTATCGAGATCAGCGAGGAGGATCACATCGCCAAGGCGCTGGCCTTCGCGCGCGCCAACGGCCTGAAAGTCTCGCTGGCCGCCATCCGTCACTCGATGGGCGGGCATGCGTTCGACGACAATGCGCTGGTGCTCGACCTCAGAAAGTTCAACAAGGTCAGCGTCGACGCGGCGGCGAAGACCATGACCTTGCAGCCGGGCGCCCGCTGGCACGATATCCAGAACCTTTTGCACCCGCGTTTCGCGGTGAAGGCGATGCAGTCGACCGATATCTTCTCGGTCGGCGGCTCGCTCTCGGTCAACGCGCATGGCATGGACCATCAGGCCGGTTCGGTGGCCGGCTCGATCCGCTCGATGCGGGTGATGCTGGCCGACGGTTCGGTGACCACCTGCTCGTCGAGCGAAAACAGCGACCTGTTCCGCCATGTCGTCGGCGGCTACGGCCTGTTCGGGGTGGTGCTGGAGGCAACGCTCGATATCGTCGACAACGCCGTCTACCGAACCTCGCGCGAGATCATCAAATCGGATGATTTCCCGAAATTCTTTGCCGAGGTGCTGGAGCCGAAGAAGGATATCGGCCTGTTCTACGGCCACCTGTCGACGGCGCCGGGCAATTTCCTCGAGGACATGATCGTCTATCGCTATGACAAGGTGGCCGAGCAGCCGCCGGCCGATCAGCCAGAGATCGGCGAGCCGGAGGGCGTCGGGCTGAAGCGGGTGATCATGAACCTCGCCAAGAAGGGCAGCCTGTTCCAGGAACTGAAATGGTTCACGGAAAAGACGCTGGAGCCGAAATTCGAAAGCTGCACGGTGGCGCGCACGGCAGCGATGGCCGAGGGCGAGGCCTGCCTCGTCACACGCAACAACCCGATGCACGATTCGGTGCCGTATCTGTTCAACGATCTGATGGACGAGACCGACATTCTGCACGAGTATTTCATCCCCCGCGCCGCCTATGTCGAGTTCATCGCGGAAGCCCGCGAGATCCTGCGCAACCAGGACCTGCCGGTGCTCAATGCCTCCGTGCGCATCGTCCACAAGGAGGATGTGGCGCTGACCTACGCGCCGGAGCCGGCCTATTCGCTGGTGCTCTACATCAACCAGCCGACCGATGCCGACGGCAATGCCAGGATGCGGACGCTGACCCGGGCGCTGATCGACGTGACGATCAAGCATGGCGGGCGCTTCTTCCTGCCCTATCAGCTGCATTACACGGCCAGGGAATTGCTGGCATCCTATCCCGAGCTGCCGGCCTTCCTGGCTGCGAAACGGCAATATGACCCGACGGAACTGTTTTCCTCGACCTTCTACCGTGCCATCAAGGCGCTGAGCGGGGTGGCGTAGCAGGCAGGAGAATACCAATGCGGATGGTATCAGCGGCGGCACTCACCCTCATCGCGCTGTGCGCTGGATCGGCCGGGGCCGAGGATCTCAAGGCTTTCAGGCTGACCATCGACGGGGTGACGGTCGACATCGATCCCGGCGAGAGCGCTGATGTGACGCTGCCTGGCGGCAAAAAGAGCAAGGTGACGCTGGAACGCAATGACTTCGCCACCTTTTCCGGCGGCAGTTTCTCGTTCGTCCATCCGAGCAACATTTCGGTGACCAAGACCAATCTCGGCGAAGACATCACGCAGTATCTGATGGCTTCGGCGCTGGGCACGATCGTCGTCGTGCAGGAATATGGCAAGATGAACCCGGTCTCGCTCAACCAGCTGATGCTGCAGGAGATGACCAAGGAATCGGTGCAGGCCGGGGCCGCGCTGACGCAGGAGCCGACGACGCGCAAGCTCGCCGACGGCAGGGAATTGACCGGCATCCGCGCCCAGGTGAAGACGCGCACCGACACCGCCAATTTCGAGATCGTCGGCTTCGGCCGCGCCGATCAGGGGCTCTTGTTCATCACGCGCGTTGCCAGCGAGGACGCGGCCACCGAAAAGCCGCTCATCGACAAGTTCTGGCAGAGCCTGAAAGTCAAGTTGCAGGGGGACTAGGGTAGTGTCTCAGTTTGGATTTCGGCTGGGGATCCGAAAGGCGACCTCGTTCTATATAGAGAGCGGATTGCCCTTCATTGGTGAGTTATGAATCGAATTTCCAATCAGGGCGCACAGATAGATGAGTAGCTCACAAATGGAGAAATATGTCTGGGCCTCGGTCTTATACTATGTCGTGGCTGCGGTTGGATTTGTGGTTATTTTTATCTCAATCAACGTGGGTGGAATTTTTTGGGGAGCGTTTGCACTATTCGGGTATTTGGCGTTGGTTATATCTCTCAACGCCTGGCGACGCAGACGGCATCCGCGAAGCGTCTATCAAGTTGAATTGACCAAACGAAGAGAGGACCACTAGTCACCGCTGGAAAAAAACTCAGTGGCAGATCCTTGATCAGGCGGTATACGTCTACGGCAACGGGCCGTGAGCCGAAATTTCAAACTAAGACGCTAGCGGGACTAGAGCCCCGTCGGCACCAGGCCAGCCAGCCAGTTCGCCGACCGTTTCGCCATATCGGCGGTTGCCGACACGGCGCGGCCAAGATCGGTCTTGACCACGGCGTAGCCGTTTTTCGTGCGGTAGAGCACGCCGGTCCCACCATCGACCACCTGTTCATAGGCGACGGGCCGGGCGGCGGCCGCGTCCATGGCCGTTGCCGGCGAGCCGACGGGGGCGCTCGGCCGGTGGCTCAGTTCCGGCGGCAGCGGGCTTTCGATCTTGACGACCCTGCTGACGGGCTTCAGTTCCGGGCGCGACGCGGCCGCGGCCAGTTGCGAGGAGGACGACGAGCCCTTCGCGCGGCAGATGCCGGAGACGAGCGGATAGTTGAAATTGCGCTCGTGCAGCATCTGGCTCTTCATCGCCGCTTCGCACTCGGCGATGGTCGACCACTTGGCCGGCGTCTCGCCGATATATTCGCAGAGCTTGGCGTCGCAGTCGCAACCAACGATGGTCATGGCGACAAGGGCGGTCTTGATCACGGTCTTGTCCCTTCGAGATGCCTGCCGGCAGCCCATTTACGTGCATGTCGAGGTCCCGAAACCGGTTTCCACCCCAAGGTCGAACCCGTGGGTGTGCTTTTGGGCGACATGCAACCATCCATCGCGCGCGAACAAGGCGGGATTTGGCCGCGATTGTGGAATGACCGTGGCGGCACGCCGAACGGCCGCCTATCGGGCGGTCGGCGAGGTCCGTTTGAGGAAATTCGCGATCAGTCGCACCACGTCTTGCGGGCGTTCGATCTGCGGGATGTGGTTGACGCCATCGAGAACGGCCAGTTCGGCGTGCGGAAACAGCGAGGCGATTTCTTCACCCTGTTTGAGAGGCGTGGTCGAATCCTCACGTCCCCAGATGACGAGGACAGGCGGCGCGAAGATGCGATAGTTCGCCGGGTCGGCGGCAAGCGATTTTCGCTCGTCGTTGAAGAGGCCGCTGAACAGCCAATGGCCAACGGCATCGGTGGTGCCTTTGACATTCAAAGGGCGCGTGTAGATTGCTATGCGCTCCGCAGTGACCAGATCATCGTTTTCAATGAACCGCCGCAAACCGGCGCCGGTCATCAGCGGATTGGTGAAGGTCGCGGCGGTCAGCAACTGGCGTGGCCAGTCGCTGTTGAGGAAAGATCCGAATGGAAAGGCCGGCGCCTCGGTCTGGCCGAGGCCAAGTGCCACGTCGAGCAGGATCAGCGAGTCGATCCGGGCAGGAGCCGTGAAGGCGGCTTCGATCACCCCGCCGCCGCCATAGGAGTGGACGCCGACGCTGAAATGGCGAAGCCCGAGCGCGTCGGCGAAACCGAGGACGCGTCTCGCGTGGGCGGCGCGCGAATAATCCTGATCGGCCGGTCTTTCCGAATAGCCAAAGGGCGGCATGTCGACGGCAATCACGCGAAAGCCCTGTTCTCCCAATGGCGTGGCGACGTCACGATAGGTCTCGGCCCAGGAGGCGGTGCCGTGGAACAGAAGCAGCGGCGGCCCGTCCTGCGGGCCCCAGACCTGATAGTGCATCTTCAGCCCGTCGACCGTGGCGAACAGCGCTCCCGCCGGGGCTGCCTCCTCGGGCGACAGGGTCTCTCGAAGGGCTGCCGCACCGCGAAAGCCGACCAGCGTGACCGCAATGAGCACGACCAGCGTGAGCACGAGCCAGCCGGCGATACGGATCAGTCGACGCATGGCCGGGCGATCGCCTCAATAGTCATAGACGTGTTCGAGCCTGGCGCCCGACTTGATCAGCGCCGGCAGCACCAGATGCAGCTTGCGCACGGCAACGGTCATGCCGGTGCGGCGTGTCGAAGGGTCGGCCGGCAGAGGGTAGCTGAACAGGATGCGCATGCCTTCGGGGACGGCGATCGAGTCGGTCGAGAGCACAGTGACCATGATTTCGTCATTGCCGCCGATCTCGACGAAGGACACGCCCTTGTCGATCAGGCGCGGGATCATCTCGGTAAACACCTGGTAGCGCTTGGTAAGGAAGATGGTGCCGTCAGCGCCGAGGTCGCGTTCGAGCAAGGTATCGGGCTCGTTGCGCGTCGCTTCGCCGACCGGCCCCTTGGCCCAGACATGGATGTCGAGGAAGGCCGGGTCGGAGGTGGCGGCAAGCGCCTTGGTGATCAGGTCGGCATAGCCCTGCTTGATGGTGTCGGCGAGGCCGAAGGCCAGCTTGCGTTCGCTGGTGCGGATGGAGCTGTCGCCCGGCGCCGGCTGCACGGCAAACAGGCCGGCGCGCTTCTCGGCATAGGGGAACTGATACCACGGCACCTGATCGAGGAAGGCGGCATAGTCGGCCGCCACCTTGGCCTGATAGATGTCGGCGGCGGTGCGCTTGCTGGCGGTCGCCTCGGTGACGCGGCCAACCGTGTTCTCATAGGCCCACTGCAATATGTGCTCGATCGAGTGGCTGGTGCCGATGACGACCAGCATCTGGTGGTTGGCCAAATTGAACTTGTAGGAAGAGCTGGCGCGGATCACCGTCGCGTAGTCCTGCCAGAAGCGGCCGACATAGGACCAGTAGGGAAAGCCGCTCGGCTGGTTCTTGTCGACGAAGCCGGCATATTCGCGCGCGGCATAGACGATCGCCCATTCCGGGTAGGTGAGGAAGGTCGATTCCTCCGGCCGCTGGTAGCCGGGGATCTCGGCGCGGACCTTGTCGGCCAGCGCCTTGGGCGGCGCGCCATCGGCGATACCGGGCAAGGGCGTGGTATCCAGCGACGGCGTCGTCAGGAAGCCGTAGGCCAGCCCGGCGATCGGGATCAGGATGACGATGACGATCAGCCAGAGGATCGTCTTGATGATGCGCTTCAGCCAGCGGAACAGGAACATGGCCGGTCAGGCCGTGGCGAAGTGGTCGTGTATGCGCTTCGACAGCCAGAAGCCGACATAGACGGCGAAGCCGCCGATGACGATATGCGGCAGGTTGGCGAAGAAGCGCGCCGGGAATTCGATGTCGTTGAGAGAACGGAAGCCGTTGATGAAGATGCCGGCATCGAGGCAGCCGGAACCGGTGACCAGCCCAAGCACGCCGTCGAACAGATAGACCGAGCCGAACAGCTTGAAATAGAACACCGCCTGGCGGTGCGAGATGAAGGCGGCGGCCAGCGCCCAGACGCCGGAGAAGGCATGCAGCAGGTCGTCGTACCATTGCAGCGAGAACAGCCCGAACAGATTGCCGTTGGCATCGTTGAACGCCGGTATGTAGCCGATGGCGACGACGCCGAAGAACAGGAAGGCATAGGCAACGGCAAGCTTCTGGATCAACGTCATGAAGTATCCCCCTTCAAGTGACGATGAACGTTAGCTTATTTTGCCGCCGGTTGCAGCTCCAACCGGAAACACCGTAAAAATTGTGGGGGATAGCCGAAAGACAGTCGGCGCCGGGATTTCTCCCAGCGCCTCCCTGTCAGATCAGGACACGGTCACGGCAGCGACTTCCGTAAAGTCGTCGCGCCTTGCCGGCCTTGATTTTGACGGTCCTGTCAGCCGCCACCCGAGGGCAGCGTCCGTTCCAGACCACGCCGGTCTCCACCCTTGCGGGGCTTCGCCCTGCGCGCCATCGAAGGTTTTTGCCGTCCTTCATGGCAGCATCGGTCCGCCGTCGGCGTTGGCACGCTTTCCGCGGCCCCGTAGGTCTCGGCTCCGTCCCTCGAAACAGGCAAGCCTGCTCTCGCTTCGGGCCGTACGGGCCTCAGGAAGTCCGCTTTCGCTCTGCCTTTCGGTTGGGCGATCGGCAGCCGCCTGAGATGGGTTCAATGTAGGGGGGATTAAGGGATTTGGGGAATGGTCTCGAGCCTGTGGATAGCGGGATTATCGGGGACCATCGCAGATATCTGCCGGTCACGGCGAAAACAGGGACAGCGCGTTTCGCCCCTTGCTCCGCTGGCGGGCGCGGGCTTCAATGCCGGCAAAGGATCGGGCGCTACATGCTCGGCGCCGGGGAGGGTGTATTGAAAGTCGGGGTGGTTCTCAATCCGATTGCCGGTGGCGGCCGGCTGAAACGGCATTGGCCGGAGGTCGCCGCTTCGCTGAAGAAACATTTCGGCGATTTCGAGTTGCGTGAAACGCAAGCCGAGGGCGATGCCGAGAGGCTGGCAATCGATCTCGCGGCAACCGGCTTCGATCTGGTGATCGCGGCCGGCGGCGATGGCACGGCCAGCGAAGTGGCCGACGGGCTGCTGCAGGCGTCGCAGGAGAGCGGCAGGACGACAGAACTCGGCCTGCTTCCTTGCGGCACCGGCATCGATTTCGCGCGTGGGCTCGGCCTGCCGAAGGAGGTGGACGCGACGCTGAAGCGGATCGCCGAGGCGGAGGGGCGCAAGGTCGATGCCGGACGCATCTGCTACATCGACGACCATGGCGCGCTGGCCAGCCGCCATTTCATCAACATCGCCAGCCTGGGGCTTTCCGGCGCCACCGACCGCGCGGTCAATGCCGACAAGCGCAAGGGCAGGGTGTCGGCCAAGGCGCTGTTCCTCTGGCGCACGGTGGTCGAGTTCATCCGCTACCGGTTCCAGGATGTCAGGATCACCGTCGACGACGGCGCTCCGGTCGAAGCGCGCATGGCGCTGGTGGCGGTGGCCAACGGCAAGTTCTTCGGCGGCGGCATGATGATCGCGCCGGACGCCGAACTCACCGACGGGCAGTTCGACATCGTCATCCTGCGCGCGGCCGGCAAGCTGAAGCTGATCTGGGACATCCGCCTGCTTTACGGCGGCCGGCACCGCAACCACCCGGCGATCACCATCCTGCGCGGCAAGAAAGTGGTTGTCGAACCGCTCGGCGATGTGGAAAAGAACGGCGCGCTGGTCGACATAGACGGTGAGTCGCCGGGACGTATACCCGCGACCTTCGAGATCCTGCCCGGCGCGCTGACTCTCAGATATTGAATCAAGTGGTTGAGGTGTTGAATCAGGTCGCTCCGGCCCTGATTCCGGCCAAGCATTCAATGCCTTGAAATTGCTCGAGATTTTGCCAGGCTTCAAATTTCCAGCTTGGCCGGAAAACCGGGCGCGCGCAGATCGGTGCCGACGGCATCCTCGAGCAATTTGACGATCTGGGTCGACCAGGCGCCGCCGCCATAGGCTTCCCTGCCCTGCTCAAAAATCGCGTTGACGCGCGATGCCAGGTCGAGCGGCACGCCGAAATCCTTGCCCATGCCGAGCGCGAAGCCGAGGTCCTTCAGCGCCAGGTCCATGGTGAAGCCGATGTCGTAGGAGCCGTTGAGAATAAGCTGGCTCTCGGTCTCGTGGACGAAGCTGTTGCCGGAGGAGGCAACGATGGCGTGATAGGACTGGGCGAGGTCGAGCCCGCCCTGCCTGGCCAGCATCAGCGCTTCGCCGGCGGCGACGAGATGGATGAAGGCCAGCATGTTGGTGATCACCTTGATCACCGCCGCCGAGCCGATCGGTCCCATCAGGAACGACTTCGCGCACATCGCCTCGATCGCCGGACGATGGCGTGCGTAGAGCGCGGCATCGCCGCCGACCAGCGCGGTGATTTTTCCCACCGCCGCCAGGTGCACGCCGCCGGTGACGGGGCATTCCAATGTCTCGATGCCCCTGGCCGAGGCGAGGGTGGCAAGACGCACGATCTCGTCGCGGCCATTGGTCGACATCTCGATCCAGGTGCCACCCGTGGGCAGGCCTTCGAGCAACCCGCGGGGGCCGGCCAGAACCACTTCGCTGACCTTCGGCGAGGGCAGGCACGTGATGGCATTGCCGGCCTGCGCCGCGGCCTCGGCCGGGCTGTTCGCGGCGGTGGCGCCGAGCGCCACCAGGCGCCCGACAGCTGCAGGATCGCGGTCGAAGACGGTAACGGCAAAACCGTTGCGGATCAGGCTGGCGGCAAGATTGCCGCCGAGATGGCCAAGACCGATAAAGGCGTAGCTTTCGCTCATGGCATCAACGGCGTTTGCATCATCTGCAGATGCAGGTCCTTGCCGGTCCAGGGATGTGCGTCGCAGACCGCCTCGTTGAGCTCGACGCCGAGGCCGGGCTCCTTCGACGGGATGACATTGCCGTCCTGCCACTCGATCTTCTTCGTGAGCAGCGTGGCGTGGAAGCCGTCCCACTGCTTCAGCGATTCCAGGATGAGGAAGTTGGGCAGCGTCACCGCAAGCTGGATGTTGGCGGCGCCGACGATCGGCCCGCAATAGCAGTGCGGCGCGACCTGGATGTGGTAGGCCTCGGCCATGGCGGCGATCTTCTTGGTCTCCAGAATGCCGCCGGAGCGGCCAAGGTCGGGCTGCAGGATGGTCGCGGCGCGGTTTTCGATGACACGGGCGAATTCGAACTTGGTCGTCAGCCGCTCGCCGGTGGCGATCGGGATCGACGTGCCGCGGGCGACCTGGGCCATCACTTCGGGCATGTCAGGCGGCACCGGCTCCTCGAACCACAGCGGGTCGTAAGGTTCGATGGCGCGGGCCATGCGCAGCGCGCCCGACGCGGTGAACTGGCCGTGCGTGCCGAACAGGATATCGGCTCTGGTGCCGACCGCCTCGCGGATCGCCTTGATCATGCGGGTGGAGAGATCGATGTCGACAAGGCGCGGCTGGTGGCCGTCGAAGGCGGTGTAGGGGCCGGCCGGGTCGAGCTTGACGGCATTGAAACCCTGCTCGACATATTCGAGCGCGCAGGCGGCGGCCAGGTCGGGGTCGTTGTAGACGTTCTTGCCGCGCGCATCCTCGGAATGGACGCTGCCGGTGTGCGGATAGAGGTAGGTGTAGGAGCGCAGCGTCTCGTGTACCTGGCCGCCAAGCAGCTTGTAGACCGGCTTGTTGGCCTCCTTGCCGATGATGTCCCAGCAGGCCATCTCCAGCGCCGAGAAGCAGCCCATGCCTGAAACGTCCGGGCGCTGGGTGAAGCCGGACGAATAGGCGCGGCGAAAGAAATTCTCGATGTCGTGCGGATCGCGGCCGACGAGATAGCGCTCGGCCATGTCCTCGACCATCTTCGCGGTGACATGAGCGGAGAAGGTGGCGTTGTAGGCCTCGCCATAGCCGACGACGCCGCCATCGGTGGTGAGCTTGACGAAGATGAAATACTTGCCGCCGATGCCGGGCGGCGGGTTGCCGACAACCCAGGTCTTGACGTCGGTGATTTTCATTTTTGGTCCTCCAGAACCAGTTCGGCGCCCTTCCAACCCGTCATGACCGAGGCGGCGTTGGTGTTGCCGGTGATGTTGTCGGGAAAGATCGAGGCGTCGATGACGCGCAGGCCTTCGAGGCCGTGCACTTTCAGGCGCGGGTCGACGACGGCGCGCGACGCGTCCGGCCCCATGCGGCAGGTCGAGACCGGGTGATAGACGGTGCCCGAGCGTTTTCTGAAATCGGTGATCAGGTCCGCGTCTGATTGGATCGACGGGCCGGGCAAAACCTCTTCCTCGATGACCTCGGCCATGGCAGGCATCGAGGCGATCTTGCGCACGAACTTCACCGCCGCCAGCATCTCCTCGACATCGGCGTTGGTCGAATAGGCATTGGCGACGATTCTGGGATAATCCAGCGGGTTGCTGGAACGGATCATGATCTCGCCACGGCTCGACGGGCGGCAGTTGGACAGGCCGATGGAGAAGCCCGGCCATGGGTCGGGGGTCAGGATCGGGCGCTCGCCGCTTTTGGGAATGACGGTCGAGAACGCCTGGAAATAGAGCTGCATGTTGGGCCGCGAAAACGCCGGGTCGGTGCGGAAGAAGCCGCCGCCATGGTTCATCGACAGCGACAGCGGGCCGGAGCGGGTGAGGATGTACCGCATGCCGACAAGCAGCTTGCCCCACCAGGGGCGCAGGATCTGGTTGAGCGTCGGCAGCCTGCCCTTGAAGGTGTAGTTGATGCCGACATGGTCCTGCAGATGCGCGCCGACATTCTCGTTGGCATGGATGACGGGAATGCCGAGGCTGTTGAGCAGCGCCGAGGGGCCGATGCCGGAGAGCTGCAGCAGTTGCGGCGAGTTGATCGAACCACTGGAAAGGATGACCTCCCGGCCGGCGCGGGCGGTTTTCGTCTCACCATTCTGGAGATACTCGATGCCGACGGCGCGCTTGCCGTCGAACAGGATGCGGGTCGCCAGCGCACCGGTCTCGACGCGGACGTTGCCACGCTTCATCGCCGGTCGCAGGAAGGCGCGTGCTGCCGACATGCGGCGGCCGTTGCGGGTCGAGATCTGATAGACGCCGACGCCTTCCTGGGTAGCGCCGTTGAAGTCGGGGTTCAACGGCAAGCCTGCCTGCCGGCCGGCGGCGAGATAGCGCCTGGTCAAGGGATGGACGGCGGCCGTGCAGTCGGTGATGTGCAGGGGGCCGCCGACGCCCCGCCATTTGTCGGCGCCGGCCTCGTTGTCCTCCAGCGCCTTGAAGGCGGGCAGGAGATCGTCAAAACCCCAGCCGGGATTGCCGGCGTTCCGCCAGTCGTCGAAATCCTCGCGTGCGCCCCTGATCCAGACCATGGCATTGATCGAGCTCGAACCGCCAAGCAGCTTGCCGCGCGGCCAATGATCGACATTGCCGCCAAGGCCCGGGTCCGGCTCGGTCTTGTAGTTCCAGTTGACGGCCGGGTCGAAGAAGGTCTTGCCGTAGCCAAGCGGCATCTGGACATAGAAGCGGCGATCGGTGCCACCGGCTTCCAGCACCAGCACCGAGAAGCGGCCCGAGGCTGACAGTCTTTCGGCCAGAACCGAGCCGGCCGAGCCGGAGCCGACGATGATGAAATCATAGGTCTGCATGATGGATGAGGCGGCTCCGGAAATCTGGCCGCAGCCTAGACGCGGCGGGCTCGCCAAGTCGCCGGGCCTTCCGGCATGGGTTGTGAAAAAAGCGACCGCGAAGGGGGCGTGTTTCGGAAACCCCATGACGGAACCGACATTGCGATCCGGTTCCTGGCGTGGCGCGTTGACCTGTGGGCACCGTGACGGTACGGGATCGAGGGCAGTTGATGTCGAAGGATTTCCCCATGGTGCATTACGCGGACGGCCGGCCGCTCGGCGATCTCACGCTGCGGACACTGGCCATGCCTTCGGACGCCAATGCGGCGGGCGATATCTTCGGCGGCTGGGTGATGGCGCAGATGGACCTTGCCTGTGGCATTCGCGCCGCCGAACGCGCCAAGGGCCGCGTGGTGACGGCGGCGGTCAAGGAAATGTCGTTCGCCAAGCCGATGAAGATCGGCGACACGCTGTGCATCTACACCCATGTCGAGCGCGTCGGCCGCACCTCGATGACACTCAAGGTCGAAGCCTGGGCGCAGCGCTACCTCTCCGACCTGATGGAGAAGGTCACCCATGCCGATTTCGTCATGGTGGCGCTGGACGGCGAAGGCAAGCCAAAGGCCGTTCCGGCGGAAAGCTGACCGGCTCGATGCAGTCGGCTTAAATCCAACAGCAGTCCGTCACCTGTTTCACCCGCGAGGGGAGGCGAACAGCGTGGCTGTGTGGTGCTTTTCATATTCGCGTTCGCAAACTTCCGCGACCGTGTCCGAACGGGCCGGGAGGGAAGACAATGCGTCAACGATTGCTGAACGGTGCATTGGCGGGCGCGCTTGCTGCCTTGTTCTGCCTGCTGGCCGCTACCGCCTACACCGAGGTCAAGCAAGACGATGCCGAGGTCAGTTGCGCCTCCGCAAACCACACCTTCCTGCAGCAAACGGCCAGATGCGGAAACTGCCTCGCCGCGACGTACGACACCTGTGCGATGAGCATGAGTCATTGCGGTGGACGGGCGACCTGCGCCATCGACGGCAAGATGGTCGATAGGGTCGCGAAGTCGAAGCGGATCGAAAGCCGTCCGTGGGCCGTAGTGCAGGTGCAGCCGTAAGATTCGTCCGCGCTACGTGGCGCGCGGAAACCCTTGCCATGCAAGGGTTTCAGGCATGCATGCCGTCGAATTTCTCGCGCGCCGCCTTGACGCGGGTGGTGTTCTTGCGCGCCCATTCGCCAAGCGCGCTGACCGGGATCAGCAATTCATGGCCGAGTTCGGTCAGCTCGTAATCGACACGCGGCGGAATGGTCGGGAACACGGTGCGGGTGACGAAGCCGTCACGCTCCAGACCGCGCAAGGTGGTGGTCAGCATCTTCTGCGAGATGCCGCCGACGGCCGCGCGCAATTCGTTGAAGCGCAGCGGCCCGTCGCCCAGCTTGCCGACGACCAGAACGGTCCATTTGTCGCCGACGCGCTGCAGGATTTCCGAGACGGCGCGGCAGTCCTCGGTGTTGTGCGGGTTCCTCAGTAACAAAAAGGTGCCTCCTTGCGCCTCGAGTTGACAGTATCTCATATAGCGCCGGTATCCAAACGATACCAGCTTTACTTGCAAGGAGAGCCCCCCATGTCAAAACCCAAGATCGCCATCGTTGTCGGTTCGACGCGCGCCGCGCGCTTCGCCGACGTACCGACCCAGTGGATCGCCAAGATCGCCAAGTCGCATGCCGACATCGACGTCGAAGTCGTCGACCTGCGTGACTTCCCGCTGCCGTTCTTCGATGAGGTTGCGTCCTCCGCCTGGGCGCCGTCGCAGAACGAAGTGGCCAAGCGCTGGCAGAAGAAGGTCGCCGAGTTCGACGGCTTCATCTTCACCGCCGCCGAGTACAATCACGGCCCAACGGCCGTGCTGAAGAACGCCATCGATTACGCCGCCAATGAGTGGAACAAGAAGCCGGCCGGCTTCGTCGGCTATGGCAGCGTCGGTGGCGCACGTGCCGTCGAGCAGCTCCGCCTTCATGCGGTCGAGTTGCAGATGGCGCCGGTCAAGTCAGCCGTCCATATCGCTTGGGGCGACTTCCTCGCCGTCCGCCAGGGCGAGAAGAAGCTCGAGGATCTCGAGCATCTGAACCAGGCCGCAACGGCGCTGGTCAACGACGTTGCGTGGTGGGCCAAGGTGCTCAAGGCCGCGCGTCAAGCCGACGCCGTCGCCGAGGAAGTCAAGGCGGCCTGACCGCCGGTTCGAATTATCCTCCCAAGGATCCGGGGCGGCGCTTGCGCCGCCCTTTTTCAATTCCGGCCGGGGTGGCGCTTCCGCCGCTCTTTATTTCAATTGTGGGAAGCCATTGCGTCGTGCTGAGCCTGCCTCGGCCGGATGATGCAGTCGGTGAGGCGGTCCATCTCGTTCAACTCATCGACGTGATGCTGGCCCCACTTGCAGAGCGCCAGCAGGATGCAAGGGCTGACGGCCCTTCATCTGCTGCGCCAAAGTCCGCCGGGCGGCAAGTCGGTGCTGGTGCCGGCCGCTGCAGGCGGCGTCGGATCGTTGTTTCTCCAGCTTGCGAGGCTAAAGGGCGCCGGCCAGGTGATCGCGGCCGGGTGGCCACTCCGGAGCCTACCACTTCACGCTGAAGCCGACCGAGCCGCCGAAGGAATGGCTGTCGCCGAAGTCCTCCAGGCTGGTGCGGGCGAGCAGTTCGCCATGCACGGCGTAGCGGTCGCCGGCCCAGCTCAGCGAGCCGCCGACGCCCACCCCGCCCCAAAGCTGCTGCGACTTGCTGGTCAGCCCGGTGCCCGATACATCGACATGGGTGCCATCGAGGAAGTCGTAGTAGAGATTGCCGATGCCGTAGACATGCGAGCGGCTGGTGCGGTCCATCTTGTCCTTCCACTCGCTCTCATAGTCGGCGGAGAGGCCAAGGCGGCCGATCAGGCTGTCGCTGCCGTCGTTGGAGACAAGGGCGCCGTAAGGGTCGGTGAGGCTATCGAAGTCGACCGAGGCATAGCTGAGCTGCACCTGTGGCGTCAGCGACCAGTTGCCCTGCAGTGCGATCTTCTGCCCTGCCTCGATGCCAAGACCGTAGCCGAAGCCGTTATTGCCGTCGGCAAGCGTCCGGCCAAGTGTGGCTGAGGACAGATCGCTATCGAACCAGGTCAGCTCGGCCTGCGTGTCGACATAGAAGCCGTTCTTGCCGTACCAGGTCAGCGTGCCGCCGAAGCCATAGCCATTGGTGTCGATAGAGCCTGTGCCGAAGGACGAGGAGACATCCGATTTCACCGTGCCGTAATGGACGGTGAGGCCGCCGACCAGCATTCCCGTGGGCGTCTCGGACAGCAGCACGTCGAGGCCGGCCTGCAGCCGCCAGAGATCGGCGTCGTAATCGGTCCCGGTCGTGGTCGTGCCCGGCTCGAATTCGCTGTGCGAAGCCTCGATGCGGCCCCAGATCGGGCTGCCGCCTTCACTGCTCTCGCCTGTCGCCGATTGGGCGGCGCCGGTCCATGACCGGCTGCCTATGCGCTGCTGCAGCGTGCCCAGCTGAGTAAAGCTCTGCAGCACGCCGGCATAGGCCTCATATATCGGCACGGCGGGCGAATAGAGCGGCGTGGTCGGGCCACCCGGATCGACGGGATTGATCAGCGCGGAGCGCAGATACCAGTCGCCATCGGCCGGGGCGCTGATGCCGTTCTGATAGAGCCGGTAGGCATAGGCGCCGGCCACCACGGCCTGGTCGCCTTCGAACACGTAGTCACCCTGCAGGTTGAACGTGCCGGTCGAGACACCGCCGACATCGATGATCTTGATGCCGTCGACCGTCTGCGCGCCTCCGCCGCCCAAGCCGATCACCTTGACGTTGGCAGTGCCCGACGTGTCGCCCGTGATGATGAGCTTGTCGGTGGAAGAGGCGTCGCCGTCAAGCATCGCTTCGATCTCGACCGTGCCGCCGGCGCCGACGAAATTGCCCTGGACCGTCAGAGTGCCGATCGAATTGCCGGGCGCGATGACGCCGCCGGCCTGGAGCGTCGTGGAGCCGACCGTGCCGTTGCCGCCAAGCGCGCCGCCACTTAGAATGGTGACGGCGGAATTGGCGAGCGAGCCGTTGACCGAGAGCTTGCCGGTCTCGACGGTGGTCGCGCCGCTCAGCGTGTTGATGCCGGTGAGGTTGAGATTGCCGGCCCCCCTTTTGGTGAGCGTGCCGGTGCCGTCGATGATGGCGGCAAAGCTGGCGTCGGTCGATTGATCGAAAATGAGTGCCGCGTCGTCGAGGATGTTGCCGGTGCCGAAGCTCGTTGCCTGGCCGATCAGGGTGCCGGCGGAGATGGTGGTGCCGCCGCCGTAACTGTTCGTGCCGGCGAGCGTCGTGCTGCCCGAGCCCTGTTGCACCACGGCGCCGCTGCCGGAGATCGCGCCGGCAAAGGTCACGTCGTCGGAGCGGTCGAAGGCCAAAATGCCGTTGTTGACGACATCGCCGGCGATTGAACCGGTGGTGCCGCCATTGCCGAGCTGCAGCGTGCCGGCGGAGATCGTCGTGGGACCGCCATAGCTGTTGTCGGCGGTGAGGATCAGCGTTCCGGCGCCGATTTGGTTCACTGCACCGGTGCCCGAGATTGCACCGGCGAAGGTGTAGGTGTCCGAGCGGTTGAACGCGAGGGTGCCATTATCGATGACGTCGCCGACGATCGATCCGGTGGTCCCGCCATTGCCGAGCTGCAGCGTGCCGGCGGAGATGGTGGTGCCGCCGCCATAGGTGTTGGCGCCGGTGAGTATGGTGGTGCCGGTGCCAATCTGGTTTACAGCGCCGGTGCCGGAAATGGTACCGGCAAAGGTTGCCGTGTCGGAACGATCGAAGGCGAGCGTGGCATTGTTGGTGATGTCGCCGATGATCGAGCCGCTGGTCCCGCCATCGCCGATCTGCAGCGTGCCGGCCGAGATCGTCCAGTTGGTGGTGGCCGTGCCGGTGCCGGTCAGCGTCCAGGTGCTGGTGCCGGTCTTCTCGAAACTGTCGAAATTCTGGTACTGTGTGCCGATCGTGGAGACATCGAATGAGCTGTCTTCGTTGCCGCCCAGCCGCAGTATGTCGCTGGTGCTCAGGCCGCCGGCAAGCACATTGCCGATGATCTGCGAGCCGGCCTGAAGCTCTAGCGTTGACTTGGAACCCACGTTGTCGCTGAACAGGATGGCGGTGGTCGATCCGATGCCAGCACGGATCGTGCCGCTGTTGACCACCGTGACGTTCCAGATCGTGTTTTGATCACGACCGATTGCCGCCGCCCCGTTGCCGCCCTCCAACGTGCCGTAATTGGTTATCGCGACATTGGCTCCACGGCTGCGGACGGCGAAATTGCCTGCGCTGTTCCCGGTCAGGTCCGAGCCGCCGCGGATCGTGCCGTAGTTGACGAGGGTCGTGGGTTTCGCGGCGGTGCCGGTCATAGAGATACCGGCGCCGGCATATGCGCCTTGGGTATTGCCGCCCTGGATCGTGCCGGTGGCATTGTTGATGACTGTTGCGCCGGAGTTCAGGATGCTCACGCCGGCCCCGTTGTTGCCGAGACCTCCGCTGGTGCCTCCCGTTCCGCCAGTGACGGTGCCATTGTTGACGAAAGTCACGACATTCGTGAGCGCAGCGCCGATGCCGCCAGGGCCGCCTGCTGCTGCAGCAGCACCGCCCGTAATTGCCCCGTTGTTGATAAGCTGCGCGGTCGTGCCGCCGACCGTCGTTACGCCGCTGTCGAAGACCAGGCCGGTGCCGGCAGCGGTCACACCAAGCTGCCCGGCGCCGGTGATTGTGCCGGACAAAGTTACCGTACCGCTCGTAAGGGTTCCGCCGCTGAACCTGACATTGCCCGAATTGTTCGGAACGCTGATGCCCGACAACGTAAAGCCCTGCGTGTCGATCGACAGCGATTTGGTCGGAACCGGCAGAGTGTTCGGCGCGGTCACGCCGAAACTGTTCGTCATCACGATCGATGAGCTTGGGTCGCCGTCGGCATTGGCCGCGTTGATCGCGGCGGTCAGCTCTGTCTGGTTACTGACGAAGTAGGTGGCGGCTGAAGCCATGCCCGGAAGGAGGCAGGCGATAGCCGCGCCGCTCACGCCCGCAAGGAGGCATCCCTTACGAATGCGTCTGAACTCAATCGTGCCGCCGCTCACTCTCATAGCCCGTGCCACCC
The DNA here is from genome assembly GCF_024519675.1 of Mesorhizobium sp. Mes31. NCBI lineage: Bacteria > Pseudomonadati > Pseudomonadota > Alphaproteobacteria > Hyphomicrobiales > Phyllobacteriaceae > Mesorhizobium > Mesorhizobium sp. Mes31. The sequence continues at coordinate 52,917 of NZ_JALJRL010000027.1, forward strand.
CCGCTGAAATGCGCCGCCAGCCATACCGATGGCTGAGCCTGGCCGGCGCGCGCCGCACCAAACCGCCAATAGGTTAACGTGATGTTTGATTCCTGTCTTGAAGTTGAATTGGCAATTATTGATTTTTATCAGCCGTTACTTCAAAGCAACATTAGAAATTCGAAATATAATAAGTATAAATATAAGAAATGCCTTAAGTATGCTGGTCTTCACACTGGCGGCTCGTCACCCCTCATAGCGGGAGAGGGGGGTGGCTCGGCGAAGCCGAGACGGAGAGCGCCAGATGCGATTACGCTTCCGCGATCGACAGACCCCGGCGGCTGAGAGTTGTCTAGAGCCTGTTCCATCCCGACGGAATCGGGATGGAGCTCTATCTCTTTGTTTGAGCATGATCTTTCCCGAAAACCGGATTCCACTTTTCGGGATCATGCTCTAGCGCACCGCCTCGCGATGGGCGCTGGGCAGGCGGGTGGCGATCAGCTTGTCGATGCGGCGGCCGTCGAGGTCGACCACCTCGAAGCGCCACCCTTGAGCGTCGACGCATTCGCCGGTCGCCGGCAAGTGGTGCATATGCGACAGCACATAGCCTGCGACGGTCTCGTAGTCGCGGTTTTCCGGCAGGTCGATGCCGAGCACGTCGGCCATTTCGTCGGCCTGCATGTAGCCGGCGAGCAGCCATGAGCCGTCCTCGCGCTTGACGGCGTTCTCCTCGTCGCCGGCATCAGTGTCCGCCCGGAAGACGCCGGTGATGGCCTCGAGAATGTCGGCCGGGGTGACGATGCCTTCGAAATGGCCGTATTCGTCATGCACCAGCGCCATCGGCACGTCGGATTCCTTGAGCTTCTGCAGCACGTCCAGCGCGTCGGCCTGGTCGTAAACGATGGGGGCCGCGCGCACATGCTTGCGCGGGTCGAGCGCGCGGCCGGCAAGCAGCGCGGCCAGCACGTCGCGCGTCTGGACGACGCCGACCATGACATCGACGCCGCCGTCCCCGGCAGGCAGGCGCGAATGCTGGGTCTCCACCAAAAGCTTGCGAATGGTGCTCTCGTCGGATTGCAAATTGATCCAGTCGACCTCGGTGCGCGGTGTCATCACCGCGCGCACGGCGCGGTCGCCAAGCCGCATGACGCCGGCGATCATGCGCCGTTCGTCGGATTCGATGGTGCCGTGGTGTTCCGCCTCGGCGACCAGCATCTTGATCTCCTCGTCGGTGACCTTCTCCTCGCTTTCACCGCGCTGGCCAAGCAGCCACAGGATGGCGCGGCCGGAGAAGTCGAGCAGGAAAACCAGCGGCGCCGAAACGGTGGCGAGGATGGTCATTGCCGGGGCAGCGCGTGCGGCGACGCGCTCGGGATCGCGCAGCGCGATCTGCTTTGGCACCAGTTCGCCGACGATCAGCGAGAAATAGGTGATGATGGCAACGACGATGCCGACGCCGAGCGGGTCGGCGACGCTTTCGCGCATGCCCATCGAGGCCAGGTAGACCGACAGCCGGTCGCCCAGCGTGGCGCCGGAGAAGGCGCCGGAAAGCACGCCGACCAGCGTGATGCCGATCTGCACCGAGGACAGGAACTTGCCGGGATTGGAGCCAAGCTCTAGGGCACGGCCGGCGCCGTTGACGCCACGGTCGATCATCGCCTTGAGCCGGGCCGGGCGCGATGAAACGATAGCGAGTTCGGACATCGACAAAAGGCCGTTCACGCAGATGAGGACGACCACGATAGCAATTTCGACGTATAGCATGAGGGCTCAATAGCATTGCGGCGCGGTTTTCGAAAATAGTCCGCCATGATTTTTGGAAGATGACGAGTGTCTTTCAGGCGCTATCCCAGGACGGCGCCGAAAAGTGTTCAACCAGGGCATCCACGACAACCCGGACTTTTGGCGCGAGTGCGCGCGTCACCGGCCAGACGGCGTGCACGACGATGTTCTCGACCAGACAGTCCGACAGCACCATTTCGAGGTCGCCGCGCTTGAGGTTTTCGGCCGCCAGCCAGGTCGGCAGAAAGGCGATGCCGCAGCCGGCAAGCGCGGCATCGAGCATCGGCTCGCCATGGCCGAGGACAAGCCGCGCCTTGGGGACGAATGTCGCGAGATGGCCATCGGCATGCCTGATGAGCCAGGGGCGGACGACGCCCTCGCGGCCATAGCCGATGACGCTGTGATCGGCGAGATCCTTGACCGATCGCGGCCTGCCATGCCTGTCGAGATAGGCGGGAGCCGCGCAGATGGCCGAGCGCTGGGCATAGATGCGTCTGGCCGCGAGCGACAGGCTGTCGTCGAGATCGCCCATGCGGATTGCCAGGTCGATGCCTTCCTCGATCAGGTCGACGCGCCGGTCGTTGAAGGAGATCTCCACTGTCAGATCGGGGAATTTCATGGAGATCTCGAACAGCACAGGTGCAACGCAGCGGCGGCCGAAGGCCAGCGGCACATCCACTCGAAGCCGGCCGGCCGGAACCTGCCGGCGCGAGGCGAGCAGCGACTGCGCGGCTTCGATTTCGGCCAGCGCCCTGACGCAGGCTTCATAGTAACCGAGGCCTTCGCTGGTCGGGCTGAGGCTGCGGGTGGTGCGGTTGAGCAAGCGAACGCCGAGCCGCTGCTCGAGCTGCGCGATCGACTTGCCGACCGCCGATTTCGTCACACGCAGCCGTTCGCCGGCGCTGGTGAAGCTGCCGGCCTCCACCACTTGGACGAAGGCGACGATGCCTTGCAGGTCGGTGGTTTCCACGTCGTTCCTTATTGTCGACTTTTAGTCCGCAATCAGTCGCCAATTATGCGGCATAGACGCCCTATTTTCCATAGCCGAAAGGCATAAATGTCTCGCGTGGCCATCAACGGAGCGCGGAACGAGATGAACACTGACATCAACAGATCCTGGCAGATGAGCGGCTTCGGCCTGTCCAGGCTGGGCCAGGTGAAGGGCAAGATCGCCGAGCCCGGGCCATACGATCTTCTGGTGCGGACGAAAGCCGTGTCGCTGAACTACAAGGACAAGATGATCGTCGAAGGCACGCTGATCCCCGACCTCGCCTTCCCCTTCGTCCCGATGTCGGATGCGGTCGGCGAGGTGGTGGCCACCGGCAGTGGGGTCAGCCGCTTCCGGCGCGGGCAGCGTGTGCTTGGCCAGGTGATCGCCGACTGGCCGGATGGCGACGCGCCGCCTGTTCTGCACAAGCACACGCTTGGGTCCTCGCTGTCGGGCATGCTTTCCGACCATGTTGTCTTCCGCGAGGACGCCGCGGTGCTGGCGCCGCCTTCGCTCAGCGACATCGAGGCCGCCACGCTGCCGATCGCGGCGCTGACCGCCTGGTTTGCGATGGCCGAGGCGACCAAACCGGTGCCGGGCCAGACCATCCTCATCCAGGGCACGGGTGGTGTGTCGCTGTTCGCGCTGCAATTCGCCAAAGCTTTCGGTCTGCGCGCCATCGTCACCTCGAGCAGCGACGAGAAGCTCGAGCGGGCAAAAGGACTAGGCGCCTGGCAGGTGATCAACTACCGCACGCAGCCGGCCTGGGACGAGGCAGCGCGTGGGCTGACGAATGGCATGGGTGTGAATCACGTGCTGGAAATGGTCGGCGGCGACAATGCGCGGCGATCGCTCAACGCGCTCGCCGCCGACGGCCGGCTGTCGATCATCGGCCTGCTGGGCGCGATGGAACTCAGCTTTCCGATCATGCCCTTCATGCGCAACCGCATCGTCGTGCAGGGCCTGTCGGTCGGCCATCGCCGCGCCTTCGAGCGCATGAACCGGGCGATCGAGGCGCTGGCGATCAAGCCGGTCATCGACAAGGTCTTTGGCTTCGATGAGGTGCCGCAGGCCTTCCGGCATCTGGAGAAAGGGCCATTCGGCAAGATCGTGATCGCCATGTCTTGAGGATGGCCGCGGTGAGGGGACCGTCAGGGATCTGGCACTGCTCTGAAGGGGCCGAAAAAGCCCACGACCAGCGACAGCTTTCCCTCCCTGGAGACGCGGCACATGTCCATGCTGTCGGCGCCTCGAAATCCGTTTTCGCCTCTCTGCACCCAGCCAAAACGCAGGAAGTCGTGATGAATATCGATCAAGGTCGTCCGTTCGAGCCAGAAGCCCGGACGGGTTTTTACGACCTGATCGATGTGACGCAGCAGCGCCTCGGCTCCAGAAATGTGTACTTTCGGATCGATGTAGGTGCCTTCAGCTTCGAATGAGGCGAACAACAGCCGCCGGCGCTCTTCAGGCTGCGGGGCGAACCATGCCTTGCAGTAGCTATCCACCACGCTTTGCGCGTCGAACATCTGTACCTCCCCTTTGCAACCGCTCGACCTCGCAGGACGCGCGGCACGGCTGACCTACTGTTCGAGCACCCCGACCACGGCCTTGCCATCGGTGAAATAAGGATCGCCGCCGCCATTGCGGCCGGTCCTGGTGGCGCCGATGCCTTCCATGTCGCTGGTCGAGATCAACTGGCCGGCGGCGTTGAGGTCCTGCATCAGAAAATCGCGCTCGGCGTCTATGTCGGGGCCGATGTGATGGGTGATGGCGCCGGTGTCGTGGCTCAGCCCAACGCCGCGATCGAAGCTGGCCGAGCCCAGCCACAGCGGCCGGCCGTCGTCGCCGGTCGCGCCGGTCTGCCAGAAGCGGACATGATGACGCCGGTCGGCACTGTCGCCGACCGGCTTTTCGAAGGCGAGATCCTGGGCGCGGCCCTCGAACAGCAGCCGGCTGACCGGCGCGTCGGGATAGGGGCGAGAGAACAGCACGCTTTCGCCGATATCGATCGCGGTCTTCAAGGTCACGGCATCGGCGGTGTCCCAGCCGGCGACGGCAAAGGCGTGGACGACCTCCTTCTGGGTGCCGACAAGGCCGACATTGATCGGGTCGCCCGGGATGCCCTGCGGCGTGTGCGTCACCATCTCGAAGCGCTGGTTGCGAAAGCCGCGATCCCGGAATGTCCAGAATTCCGGCGCGGCGAAATAGGCGAGCGCCAGATAGGCGGTGAGCAAAGCCGCCGCCCAGATTGTAACGCGTCGCCGAAGGCTTCGTTGGCTCATGAAGGAGGCTCGATCCGTGCGGTATCTGTTGCCTGACCGGCCCTGGAAATCAATGGCCAGGAATGTCCAGCCGGTCTATCGTCTGCCATCGTTTTTGCATGGGGGCAGGAATGAAGCGGAAGCCGACAGGCCTGAGACCGATGGCCTTGACCGCCGACCTTGTCGCGAGGGTCGAGCGTATCGAACCGGATCCCGGTCCCGAGCCTGGGACAGCCGAACATACCGACGCGGAGTTCGACAGCCTTGTCGAGCAACTCCTGTCGGAACACCGGCCTGAAGCGCTGTGGGTCTTTGCCTACGGCTCGCTGATCTGGAATCCGGAATTCGTGCCAGTCGAACAGCGCCCGGCTACGGCGCCAGGATGGCACCGCTCATTCTGCCTGAAGCTGACACGCTGGCGCGGAACCCGCGATTTGCCGGCCCTGATGCTGGCGCTCGATCGCGGCGGCAGCTGCAACGGCATCGTTTACCGTCTGCCGGCGGAAGACCATTTTGGGCAACTCGGCCAGCTGATGCGCCGCGAGATCGATGCCAACCCGCCAACCAACGTGCCGTGCTGGATCAAGGTCAAGACCAAGGAGGGGCCGCTACGTGCTTTGGCTTTCGTCGCCGCGCCGGACGGCAACGCCTATGCCGGACGGTTGCCGTTGGAGCAGGTTGCGGACACGCTGGCGCGAGCCGCCGGACACTGGGGCTCGTCGGCGCAGTATCTTTTCCGGACCGTCAGCAAGCTGGAGGAAAGCGGTATCCGCGACAGCAATCTCTGGCGCATCCAGGATCTGGTGGCACGGCAAATCATCGCGTCCACTGGTGACGCCTGATCTTTTCCTACCTGCAGGCGCGATAACCGTTCTTGCGGTTCTTGATGTCGAAATGGAAATGGTTGCGGTGGTCGTAATTGTAGCCAGGGCCAAGCACCGTGGTGAAATACTGGCAGCCGTCGGCGCGCACATTGTTGAGGAAGCCACGGGTGCGGAAGGCAAACAGGCCGGGCTTGCGCACGTCGATGTCGTCGCCATTGTTGAGTTCGATGCTCATGACGTCGAGCGCGTTGCCCTTGCCGTGCTCCGACAGCACGCCTTCGCCGGCGATGTTGCGGCAGGAGTAGCTGGAGCCCTGGTGGATGGTTCTGACGCCGGAGAAATAGCGCCAGCGGGCGGAGGGAACGAGTTCGTTCCTCGTCCAGCCGGCGAAGGTGGCAGCCATGTCGCAGGTCAACGTCGCGGCGGGCTTCATCTGGATGCTGCCGATGGCCGAGACTTTTACGGGAAAGTCGATGCCGCACTGGCCTTCATGGATCGGCGCCAGGTCGGTATAGGCGACGTCGAGACGCTTCAACTGCTGGCGGCAGTCGGTTTCGCTGGCCGGCATCTGCTCGACCGGCGACATCGGCTCATCCATGCGCGGATAGGCGGCCTGCGTCATGTAGGGATTGGAGGGAACAAGCGTCTGCATGCCAGTGTATTGCGGCACGGCAGCGGTCTGGGAGCCGACGTCGACGGCCGGCTGCAACGACAGCACACTGCCGGTGTTGCAAGCCGAAACCGCCGCGAGGGCAAGGCCGGCGGCCACCATCGCCGCGGGTTTCGATTGGCGCGCGGCGGCGAAAAACGCGGCGCGAAATTTGCCGGCCATTGGCGCAATCCTATCCCCGAACCTGATCCCGATCAGGTCCTGCCTTTTGCCTGACCATGGTCTTTTCCGAAAACCGGTTTCCGCTTTTCGGGATCATGGTTCAGATGTCCGGCATTTTAACGATCAAGGGTAAAGGAAAACTCAGCGTCGGCGTTCATGCCTGCGGCCGAAATGCGGCACGCGGGTTGCTCACTGGCAGAACGTGCCGCCATGCCGGCGCGGCTCGAGATCGAGATGGAAATGCAGGGAATGGTCGGCGTCGGCGCCCGGGCCCAGCACGGTCTTGAAGGGGCCGCAGGCGGCCTTGCGCACGGCGTCGAGGAATTTGCCTTCCTTCTCGGGCGGTGCCGGACCGACTTCGATCTTCTTGCCATCCGACAGCGTGAAGCTGGCGATGTCGAGCGCGTCGCCAAAAGCATGCTCCGACAGTTTTCTGGTGCCATGACGCGGCCGGCAGACGAAAGCCGATGCCTGGCCGATCGATTTCAGATCGGCACCGAATTCGGCTTTCGCCGCCGGCTGGATGACATCAGCGGCAAAGCGCGCCGCCGCCTCGGCCATCGGGCAATTGAGCTCGGTGCCAGGCGCGATGGCAATCGACTTGCCGAGTGTCTTCAGCACCAGGGGATAGGGGATCGAGCAGCCGATTTCGGGGTTGCTCTCCGCCTTGTGCTCCTCGAACTCGACGCCGAGGGTCTTCAGCCGCTCCCGGCAGGCGATTTCCTCCTGCGGCATCTTCTCATCGGGCAGATCGGCCGAGCGCGGGTCGGGGAGCATCTTCTCGTCGCCCGCATCCGCTGGCTTTTGCGGCGGCTGCGGAGCGACGGCCGGCGGCTCGGCCTCAAGCTCGGCATTGGCCGGCTTCGGTGTGGGTGTCGGTGCCATGGCTGGCGGCTGTGGCTCACCTTGGCCACCGGCGGTCGGTTCGGGAAGCGCGTGCTTTTTTTGACCGGACTTTTCTCCATTGGGCAGGTCGGACGCGCCGGCGGTCTTGGGAACGTCCGTCTTCTGCTCATCCATCTCCTTGTTTGATGAAGATGAATCGGATGAAGATGAATCGGGCCTGGCAGCATCCGCCGGGCGCGGTTCGGGCACGGGAATAGCGGCGGGCGATGTCACCGGTTCCTCTGTCTTCTGCTGGATCTGGTTCGGCGCGACCTGCTGGTTGCGCCGCGGTTTAAGCGAATGCCGGCCCCGTGGCTTCAGCGGCTGGTCGACCCGCGGTGTCAGCGGCTGCTCCACCCGCGGTGCCGGTGGCCTGTGATGCCTGTGACGATGTCTGGCGTCGGCCGGCATAACCAGCAGAGCCGTGACGGCCATGACCAGTGCAATCCTGCATGTTCGGGAAAAGACAAGCGACGCCATCGCCGTCAACGGCGCCAACGCCCGGAGGTTGCCTGCACCCCATCACGAACGGTAACCGCGCCGTTACGCGCCGATCGCTTCCAGCCCTTCCTCCAGCCAGTCGGCAAGCAGCGGCATGCCAAGCAGGTATTTCGCGGTGCGCCTGTTGGCGCGCTCACGCGCCGCTGCCAGGGCGTCGGTCCATTCGGAGGCGTCGTAGTCGCCGCGACCAACCCAGGCGAGCGCGACGAGTTCGGCTGCTTCATCGACATTGAGGTCGTTGATCAGCTCGCGCAACTCTTCCTCGGTGAGGTTTTCCGAACTTTCCTCGGCAAGGCCGTCATGGTGATGGCTGGCATGCGCCTCACCATCGAGCTCGACCTCGTGTTCGGCGCCGTCGGCGTAGTCTTCGTTGACGGCGGCGCTGAGCGCCTTGGCCTTGAGGATGAACAGGCGCACGGTGTCAGGGCCGATCGAAAGCTCCCAGTCCTTTTCAAGCCGCTGCTGCACGGGCTTCCTCCGTCAGGTCGTTTGCCGGATGATAGCGGATTTGCAGCATCCGTCACCTCGTGTTCTCCGGTACGAATTTTTTTCGGGATGAAACGCAAGCCACCCCGCGTTAGTGTTGCATTGTCACACCTTCCAGGAGGCTTCGATGCATAAAAGAATGCTCATCCAGGCGGCGAGCGCGCTTGTCGCCCTGCAGTTTCTTGCTGTTCCCGCATTTGCCGCTGGCAGCGGCAGCAGCGGTGGCAGCGACCAGACCACCACCCAGTGCAAAAAGGGGGAAGTCTGGGACAAGAAGAAGCAGAAATGTGTGCCGCCCAAGGAAGGCATGCTGGACGACGACAGCATCTATGATGCCGGACATGCGCTGGCGATGGCGGGCCGCTATGACGAGGCGATCGCCGTACTCACCCTCGCCGCCAACAAGCAGGATCCGCGCATCCTCAACTATCTCGGCTATTCGCACCGCCATTCCGGCCGCGTTGCCGTTGGCCTCGGCTACTACGAGGAAGCGCTGCGGATCGACCCCAACTACACGCTGGTGCGCGAGTATCTGGGTGAAGCGCATCTGCAGATCGGCGATCTCGCCGGCGCCCGGCAGCAGTTGACGGAGATCGAGAAGCGGACCGGCAAGGGTTCGCGCGAATACGGCATGCTGGCTGAGCAGATCGACCATTTCATGAGGAGCTGATTCGGCTCCCGGTGCTCCTCGATCCGGCCGCGATTGCTCGCGGCCGGATTTTTGTTGCCGGCCATCCGTGGTTCGCATCCGCCGTGACGGCATTTGCGAAAGCGGCGGACGATTTTTTCAAAACTGATTTTTTGGCGTGAAAAACCCGCGAAGATTGCTATATTGTGGAAAATTGCGGTGAAACGGTTCCGTTAGCCCGAGGCTGCCGGACCGTTTTCTTTTTGTACCCATCGACAAGGCTTTCCCCGAAACGCGGGGGTGGCGGCAGGAAAGGTCAGGCATCATGAACAAGGTCCCGATGACAGGCGAGGGGTTCGCGTCATTGAAGGAAGAACTGCGTTGGCGCCAGCAGGAAGAGCGGCCGCGCATCATCGAGGCGATCTCCGAAGCGCGCTCGCATGGCGACCTGTCCGAAAATGCCGAATATCACGCCGCCAAGGAGGCGCAGAGTCTCAATGAAGGCCGCGTCAACGAGCTCGAGGATTTCATCGCGCGGGCCGAGGTGATCGACGTCAGCAAGCTCAGCGGCGACAAGATCAAGTTCGGCGCCACCGTGGTTCTCGTCGACGAGGACACCGAGGAAAAGAAGACCTACCGGATTGTCGGCGACCAGGAAGCAGACGTGAAGTCAGGCCGCATCTCGATCTCCTCGCCGATCGCGCGGGCGCTCATCGGCAAGGAAGTCGGCGACGCCATCGAGGTCAACGCACCCGGTGGTGCAAGGGGCTACGAGATCGTCCAGGTGCAGTTCATCTAGGGATTGCTCGGGGAAGGCTATCCGGCCTTCAATCCTAAACGCCGCGCCGTGACGGGGAGAAGCACGCCTTCACCCAAGATTTCGCCAATTTTCTTGCTTTGCAAACCAGGCGCCGACTTGGCGTTCAGCCCCCTTCTCCCCGTCACTATACGGGGAGAAGGTGCCCGCAGGCGGATGAGGGGCGGCACCGACCTTTCCGATTGAATTGATTGATAAATCAATTCTTGTCGGCGTTAGCCTGCCCAAGCGCCTCGCACTCCAGCAACCTCTCTGCTTCCGCCATCACTACCGCTGGCGTCACACGCTCACCGGGTGTGGCCAAAAGCGTCGAGGCATATTGCCCGCGCGGACCGGTCAAGCCCGGCTCGGTCGCCAGGAACACCGCGACTGTCGGCAGGCCGAAGGCGCTGGCGAGGTGGGTGAGGCCGGTATCGGCACCGATCACCAGCGTCGAGCGGCCGAGGATGGCGGCAATCTCGGCAAGCGGCGATTTCGGCACCACGATCGTTGACGGAACGGCTGTGGCGATCGCTTCGGCCACGGTTTTTTCACGCTCGTTCGACCAAGTGGTGACCGGCGTCATTCCCCGTTCAATCAGCAGGCGGGCGGTTTCGATCCAGTCGCTGGCCGGCCATTTCTTGTCCTCGCGGCTGGTCCCGTGCAGCAGGAACGCGGTTCTTCCGCTGATGCCGGCGATGTCGCCGGCCGGTGGTACAATGCCGGAGTCCAGCATCGACAGATCAGGCTGATAACCGAGCGCCAGCCCGAATAGCCGCCGCGTGCGCTCGATGGCGTGCAGGCCGCGCGGCACGGCGTAGCCGACGTCATAGAACAAGGCGGCCGAAGGTTCGCGGGCGCTTGACCTGTCGAAGCCGGCAATGGGTGCGGCCGCCTGTCTTGCCACCAGCGCCGATTTGAGCAGGCCTTGCGCATCGATGACCAGGTCGTAGCGGCATTCGCGCAAGGTGCGGCGCAACAAAGCCGCCTCGCGCCAGGTGCCGCCGTCGAACAGGGCCTTGCGCCAGCGCCTGATGGCGACCGTATGGATCCTGTCGATCGCCGGATGCAGCGACACGATGCCGGCGAATGCCTCTTCGACACACCAGTCGAAAGACACGTCCGGCCGGTTCAGGCGGGCATCCTCGACGGCCGGAAAGGTGTGGATGACATCGCCCATCGACGACGTCTTGACGATGAGGACCTTCATGCCGCGGCCGGGAGTTCCAGCAGGCGTTCCGCCGCTGCCGCGACCTGCCCGACTTCGAGCGTCCTCAGGCAGTTGAGATGGCCGAGCGGGCAGACCTTCTGGTGGCAGGGCGAGCAGGACAGGCCGAGCCAGACCAGTTCGCGCTGCTCCGCCAGCGGCGGCGTATTCTGCGGCGAGGTCGAGCCGTAGACAGCGACGATCGGCGTGCCGACGGCGGCGGCGACATGCATCAGCCCACTGTCGTTGGACACCGCGAGCCTCGCCGCCGATATCAGGTCAATGGCGTCCTCCAGCCGCGTCTGGCCGGCAAGGTCGACAACGCCGGGTGCGAGGCCAGCGATCTCCGCCGTCACGTCGCGGTCATTCTTTGAGCCGAACAGCGCGACCTTGAAGCCCTTGCCCATGAAGTCGCGGGCAAGGCCGGCGTAGCTTTCGCTTGGCCAGCGCTTGGCCGGGCCGAACTCGGCACCAGGCATAAGCGCCACGAATTTCCGCGGTGCCAGTCCGAAACGGTCGAGCAAGGCGGCCTGGTTCTTCGCATCGACGGTTAGGCTGGGCGCCCGGAAACTGCCGCCCTGGGCGAGGCCGAAATAGGCCTGCGCGGTGCGTCGTTTGACGCTGTCGGGCAGCGGCACGATGTCGGTCAGCAGGCCATAGCGCATTTCGCGCAAATTGCCGAAACGGCGCGGAATGCGGGCAAAGAACGGGATCAGCGCCGATTTCCAGCTTCCCGGCAGGACATAGGCCATGTCGTAGCGGCCACGCAGAAGGCGGCCGAAGCGGCGGCGAATGGTGAATTCGAGCGCGCCGGGCTTCAGCGGGAAGTCGATCTGCTGGCGTATTTCGGGCATGCGCTTGACCAGCGGCGCGGCCCAGGCCGGCGCCAGCACATCGATCGCGGCGTTGGGATGAAGCTCTTTCAGCGCCGCGAACAGGCACTGCGCCATCACCATGTCGCCCACCCAGCGTGGGCCGATCACGAGGATCGTTGGGCTTTCAGCCATTCGACATAGTCTCTGACGCCGGTTTCCACTGTTCGAAATTGGCCATTGTAACCGGCCGCGCGCAAACGGGACATATCAGCTTGCGTAAAGCTCTGGTAGCTGCCCTTGAGGTGGTCGGGGAATTCGATGAACTGGATCTCGCCTTTGCCGAGGGTGTCGATCACCGTTTCGGCGATGGCGCGGAAGGGCTGGGCGCGTCCGGTGCCGCAGTTGAAAATGCCGCTCGCGCCGCGTTTCCACAGCCACAGATTGACGTCGGCGACATCGCCGACGTGGATGAAGTCGCGGCTTTGCTCGCCCGGTCCGAAGCCATCATAGGCGCCGAACAGTTTCGGATTCTCGCCCCGTTCGACCTGGTTGAACAGATGGAAGGCGACCGATGCCATGGCGCCCTTGTGGGCTTCGCGCGGGCCATAGACGTTGAAGTAGCGCAGGCCCGCGACCTGCGAATGATCGGTGTCGAAGACGGTGCGCCTGACATAGTCGTCGAACAGCTTCTTGGAATAGGCGTAGACATTGAGCGGCCGCTCGAGCGCCGGGTCCTCGCGAAACTCGGAACCGCCGCCATAGACGGAAGCGGAGGAGGCGTAGAGGAAAGGTACGCGCAACGCCTGGCAGGCGTGCAACAGCCGCTTCGAGAAGGCGTAATTCACCTCCATCATGAACTTGCCGTTCCATTCGGTGGTGGTCGAGCAGGCGCCCTGGTGGAAGACGGCCTCGACGCGGCCGAGTTCGCCGGCTTCGAACCGGGCCAGGAAATCGTCCTTGTCGAGATAGTCGGTGATGCCGAGATCAGCGAGATTGGTGATCTTGTGGCCGTCGGTGAGGTCGTCGACGACCAGGATGTCGTCATGGCCTTCGGCATTGAGCGCAGCGACGATGTTTGAGCCGATCATGCCGGCGCCGCCCGTGACGATGATCATGAAGGCCTCTGGTTGCTTGCGATTCCGGTCCTTATAAGGGACGCCAGCCGGGCTGTCGACAAAGCAGGCGCGAACGCAGGAGCCGCCGCCACAGTGGCGCCGCAAAGCTTTCGCTCAGTCGGAACATGCCGGCTCGGCCGATCGTGAGGGACAAAGAATGCCGTCGACCGAACTGCTCATCGCTTTTTTCGCCACCACGGCGATCTTCGCCTACATCCCCGGTCCGGCCATGCTCTACGCCGCGGCACAGACGATGGCGCGTGGCCGCTGGTCCGGGCTGACGGCAGCACTCGGCATTCATCTTGGCGGCTATGTGCATGTCTTCGCGGCAGCCGCCGGGCTGTCGGTGCTGTTCCACGCGGTGCCGCCGCTCTACATGGTGGTCAAGCTGGTCGGCGCGCTCTATCTGATCTGGCTCGGCATCTCGTTGTTCCGCAAGCGCGTGGAGGGCGACGCGGCGCTGCCCGCGATCGAGCGGAAATCGGCCCGCCGCGCCTTTTTCGAAAGCATCACCGTCGAGGTGCTCAACCCCAAGACCGCGATCTTCTTCATGGCATTCCTGCCGCAGTTCATCGATGCCTCGGCGGCGCTTCCGGTCTGGCTGCAGTTCGTCGTGCTCGGCACCATCGTCAATCTGATGTTCTCCTCGGCGGATGTCGTCTGTGTGTTCCTGGCGGGGGCCGTGATAGGCCGGCTACGGCGCTCCAGCCGCGCACAGCACCTGATGCAGCGGGCCGGCGGCGCGGTGCTGGTCGGGCTCGGCGTCCACGTCGCCTTGCAGAAGAGCTGACGCGGTCGAGCCGCCGTTGCGCCGGCTTGAATTGCGGTATATCGGCATCGCCATGAAACGACCGGTCCCGCCAACCGACCCCAAACACTCCAGAGACGGGTTTTCCAGCGCGTTGCAGATGACATGATCAAGCACAATCCGCCTTCGCCCGAACCCTTGCACCGCGCCATTGCGCGCTTCGGCGACGTCTCCGTCCTGGTGGTCGGCGACCTGATCCTCGACCGTTTCGTCAATGGCGTGATCGAGCGGATTTCGCCGGAAGCGCCAATCCCCGTGCTGCACGGGCGCGGTGAAACCTCGGCCATGGGTGGCGCCGGCAATGTCGTGGCCAACATCATCTCGCTTGGGGCGCGGGCCATTCCGGTGTCGGTTATCGGCACCGACACGGCCGGCGACAGCCTGATGCGAATGCTTGGCGAGCTTGGCGCCGACACGGCGGGCCTGGCGCAGGAACGCGGCCGCATGACGTCGTCGAAGAGCCGGTTCAGCGCGCTCAACCAGCAGGTGCTGCGCTTCGACGAGGAGGAGATCAAGCCGCTCGGCGAAGCGGAGCGGGCAGGCCTGATCGACCATTTCCGCGCCGCACTCACGCGTGCCGACATCGTCATCCTGTCCGATTACGGCAAGGGCATCCTGCTCGACGGCGTCGCCGGCGAACTGATCGCCCTCTGCCGAGCGGCGGGCAAGCCGGTGCTGGTCGACCCGAAAGGCCGTGACTATGCGCGCTATGCCGGGGCAACCGCCATCACCCCCAATCGCAAGGAGCTTGGCGAGGCCGTCGGCCATGCGCTGTTTGCCGACGACGAAATCGTGGCCGCGGCACGCCAGTTGATCTCGGCTCACGGCTTTGACTTCGTCGTCGCGACACGCAGCGAAAAGGGCATGAGCGTGGTCGGCCCAACCGAGGCGCGCCACATCGCCACCCAGGCGCGTGAAGTGTTCGATGTCTCGGGCGCCGGCGACACGGTGATCGCAAGCTTCGCGCTGGCTCTGGCGGCGGGTGCCGATCCCGTCGCCGCGGCCTCGATCGCCAATGCCGCCGGCGGCGTCGTGGTGGGAAAACGCGGCACCGCGCGGCTGACGGTCGAGGAACTCACCGGCGCGCTGTTCCGTTCGCACGGACCGACCGCTCACAAGGATGCCATCCTCGATGCCACATCGGCCGCGCGCATGGTGGCGGCGTGGAAGGAAGAGGGCCTGAGCGTCGGCTTCACCAATGGCTGCTTCGACATCCTGCATGCCGGCCATGTCAGCCTGCTGCACGCTGCGCGCAGCCAGTGCGACCGGCTGGTGCTCGGCCTCAACAGCGATGCCTCGGTGCGACGGCTGAAGGGCGCGGGGCGACCGGTCAACGACCAGCACGATCGCGCCTGTGTGCTTGCAGCCCTGGCCTCGGTCGATGCGGTCGTGGTGTTCGAGGAGGACACGCCGCTGGCGCTGATCGAGGCGCTTCTGCCGGACATACTGGTCAAGGGCGCCGACTACACGATCGACACCGTGGTCGGCGCCGATGTGGTGCAGAAGGCGGGCGGGCGCGTCGTGCTGGTCGATCTCGTCGCCGGCAAGAGCACCACCAGCACAATCGGCAAATTGCGCGCCGGCGGCACCACGAACTGAGGTTTTCATGTCTGAACTGAACGATTATCTGGTCCGCTCGGCGGCTGCCATCAACGCCATGGTCGAGCGCGACCTGACCAGCGAGATGGAGCGGGCGGTGAGCGCCGTCGTGACGGCGCTTTCGTCGGGGAAAGCCTTCCTGATCTGCGGCAATGGCGGTTCGGCCAGCGATGCCATCCACATCGCCGGCGAACTGGTCGGCCGCTTCCTCAAGGAGCGCAAGGCCTACAATGTCATCGCGCTGCCGGCCAATGCCTCGGTGCTGACCGCCTGGGGCAATGACTATGGCTTCGACACCGTGTTTTCGCGCCAGGTCGAGGCGCATGGCGCCGCGGGCGGCGTGTTGCTGGCGATCTCGACCAGCGGCAATTCGCCAAGCATCCTGGCCGCCGCCGAACAGGCGCGGATGATGGACATGACGGTGATCGGACTGACCGGCGACACCGGCGGCAAGCTCAAGCCGCTGTGCGACATCCTGCTCAACGTGCCGTCGACCTCGACGCCGATCATCCAGCAAGGGCATCTGTGCCTCTATCACCATCTGTGCGAGGTGGTCGAAGCGCGCCTCAGCAATGGCTGACGGATTGGGGACGGCGCACCCGCTGACCGAGCCGGGTGTATGGGTCGAGCGGATCGGCGACCGGGTTTTCCCGGAGCGGCTGCCGGCGCTGTTCCTCGACCGCGACGGCACCATCAATGTCGATACCGACTACCCCAGCAACCCGGCCGAGATCGTGCTGCGCGACGATATCGTGCCAGCGATCGCTGCCGCCAACCGGGCCGGCATCCCCGTCGTCGTGGTGACCAACCAGTCCGGCATTGCGCGCGGCTATTTCGACTGGAGTGTCTTCGCCGACGTGAACGGCCGTGTGCTCGAACTGTTGCGTGAGCAGAGCGTGTTCGTCGACATGGTGCTTGCCTGTGCCTACCACGAGGCGGGCGTCGGGCCGCTCGCCCTTGCCGACCATCCGATGCGCAAGCCCAATCCCGGCATGGTGATCGAGGCGGCGAAGCGCCTCGACCTCGATCTGCGGCGATCCCTCATCGTCGGCGACAAGCTGGCCGACATGCAGGCAGGGCGCCGCGCCGGCCTCGCGCAAGGCTGGCTGGTCGATGGCGAGGCGGCGGTTCAGTCCGGCTTCGCCATCAGGCCGTTGCATGACAGCAGCGACCTCGCCGGGCTGCTTGCCGTCATCGAAACATTCGCTCGGGCGCCGGAATAACCGATCAGGACCGGCCTGACGGCTCAAGCCGGATCGTTGCCTTGCGAAGCTTCATAGAGTTTGGCCTCGGTGGCATAGGAATAAATCATCACCGACATCGAGTAGATGAAACCATGCCGGCCGCACAGGAAGTAGCGCTTGGCCAGATAGAACTTCAGGAAGTTGCCGAGCGGCGACAAGACCAGCCGCACAAGGCCCGGTTTCTTGCCCTTGTCGACCAGCGTCGCAACCTTGAGGCTGGAATAGGCGTTGGCGCGGGCAAGGTCCTCCTCGACCGATATCTCGCGGCGATGCAGCAAGACACCGCTCTCGATCGTGCTGGTTTCGCCCGGCACGCCGAAGGATTCATGCACCCGCGCGTTGAGATCCATGGTGGCGCCTTCGCGGCGAAAGAGTCGCAGCAGCCTGTTGTGCAGCACCCAGCGATGCGCGTAGCCGTAGCCCTTCAGCCAATCGCGCCGGCGGATGTACCATCCGCCCGTGCTGGCGCTCGCTGTCCGCGTTGCGGTGATGATTGATTGCCGCAGCCGGTCGTCGACACGCTCGTCGGGATCGATCGAAAGACACCAGGGCTGCGTGGCGTGGTCGAGCGCGAATTGCCTCTGACGAGGAAAACCCGGCCAGTCATTGTGCAGCAGCCTTATCGGGTAGCCCTTGGCGATGTAGCTCTGCACGCATTCGATGGTGCCGTCCGTCGAACCGGAATCGACGATGATGATCTCGGCGCAGAAGTCGATGCTTTCAAGGCATGGGCCGATCATGTCGGCCTCGTTCACGCAGATGATAAGCGCCGAGACCGGGCTTGCAAATCGAGTCATGGTCCCCTTCCCATGGCGGATTGTCCGCGGAATTTACGCTGATTGCGCCACCTGTTCTTACGCAATTCCGGACGGAAAACCGTTACACACTTTTCCTGAAATTGCTCCAGGAAACCAATCAGGCGGCCAGCCGGACAGCGCCATCCAGCCTTCTACATCAGCGTCTGTCGGATACCAACGCGGCGCCGATGTGGCGAAACGCCGGAATTCACACCGGCTCGCACGTCGGCGTTCGACCGGTCTCAAGGCCTTTCGAACGAAACCAGCCCTTCGTCCTTGACCCGGCGGATGGTGAGCGCGGTGCGCACCGTGTCGACATTCGGGGTAGAGGTCAGTTCCTCGATGACGAAGGTCTGGAAGGCGCCGAGGTCGCTTGCCACGCAATGCAGCAGGAAATCGGATTCGCCCGACACCATCCAGGCGTCGCGCACGATCGGCCAGCCGCGCGTGCGCTCGGCAAAGGTGCGCAACTCGGCATCGGACTGATGATGCAGCCCGACCAGGCAGAAGGCGACGACGTCGAGGCCGAGCGCCGGCGCGTTGAGCAGTGCGCGGTAGCCGCGAATGATGCCGGTTTCCTCCAGTCTCTTGACGCGGCGCAGGCAGGGCGGCGCCGAAATGCCGACGCGGCTCGACAGTTCGACATTGGTCATGCGCCCATCGGCCTGGAGTTCGCGCAGGATCTTCCAGTCGATGGCGTCGAGGTCGGCCTTGAGCGGCATGAGGGTTCTCGAGAAAGTCAGGGCAACACGCAAGAATCTTGCGTGATTTTGTAATTAAACGACTTCGCTGTCCATTCCATCCCCCGCCCCGGAATATTTCGGAGGATCAAAGCAGGGGACAGGGTGCGACAAAGCTTTCCGGGGACGAACGCCAACTTGCCTTGCTGGCGTCGTGGGCAACACTTACATTACGCGCGATATCGACGAGTTTTCCATGCCGCAATTTGCCGGCAGCCCTCCGCAGAGGCTTCCAGATGACAACCAAGCACGCGCCCGTCCTCATCATCGGTTCCGGTCCGGCCGGCTATACGGCGGCGGTCTACGCTGCCCGCGCCATGCTGAAGCCGATGCTGGTCGCCGGCCTGCAGCAGGGCGGCCAGCTGATGATCACCACCGATGTCGAGAACTATCCCGGTTTCGCCGACCCGATCCAGGGTCCCTGGCTGATGGAGCAGATGCTGAAGCAGGCCGAACATGTCGGCACCGACATCATCAACGACATCATCACCGAGGTCGACCTCAATGTGCGGCCGTTCCGCGCCAAGGGCGATTCCGGCACCACCTACACTGCCGACGCATTGATCATCGCCACCGGCGCGCAAGCCAAATGGCTGGGCATTCCGACCGAGCAGACCTTCATGGGCTTCGGCGTCTCGGCCTGCGCCACCTGCGACGGCTTCTTCTATCGCGGCAAGGATGTCGCCGTGATCGGTGGCGGCAATTCGGCGGTGGAGGAAGCGCTCTACCTGTCGAATCTCGCCAGGAGCGTCACGGTCATCCATCGGCGCAGTGATTTCCGCGCCGAGCGCATCCTGCGCGAACGGCTGCTGAAGAAGGACAATGTCCGCGTCATCTGGGACACGGTGGTCGACGAGATCACCGGCCGCCCCGGCAAGGCGCCGCTGCCGCCTTCGGTCGAAGGGCTGAAGCTCAAGCATGCGGCGACCGGCGTCGAAACGCATCTCAAGGTCGACGGCGTGTTCGTGGCGATCGGCCACGCGCCTGCGGTCGAGCTGTTCGTCGGCAAGCTGAAGCAGAAGCCCAACGGCTATCTGTGGACGGCTCCGGATTCGACCCGCACCGACGTGCCCGGCGTGTTCGCGGCGGGCGACGTCACCGACGATGTCTACCGCCAGGCGGTGACGGCGGCGGGACTCGGCTGCATGGCCGCGCTCGAGGCGGAAAAATATCTCGCCGGCATCGAGGTGCACCGCGAAGCGGCGGAGTAGAGGGTTCAGAAAACGGCTTAGAGACGCCGTGTAAAAGCCTGATTTTTCATTCAGACGCCAAAAACAGAACGAGGGGTATCATGGCGTTGGATTGGGACAAGCTACGCGTGTTTCACGCAGCGGCGGAAGCGGGGTCGTTTACCCATGCGGCCGAGACTTTGCATTTGTCGCAATCGGCGATCTCGCGGCAGGTCAGCGCGCTCGAGCATGATGTTGGCGTGCCGCTGTTCAACCGCCATGCCCGCGGCCTGGTGCTGACCGAACAGGGCGAAATGCTGTTCCGCACGGCGCATGACGTGCTGATGAAGCTCGAGACGATCAAGTCGCGGCTGACCGAGACCAAGGACCGTCCCTCGGGTGTGCTCAGGGTGACGACCACGGTCGGGCTGGGTGCTGGCTGGCTGACCGAGCGCGTGCAGGAATTCATCGAACTCTACCCTGAAATCAGCCTGCAACTGATCCTCGCCAATGAGGAACTCGACCTCACCATGCGACAGGCCGATTGCGCCATCCGGCTGCGCCAGCCGCAGCAGCCGGACCTCATCCAGCGCCGCCTGTTCACCGTGCATTTCCACCTTTACGCTGCTCCCTCCTATGTGGCCAAGTACGGCAAGCCGGCTTCGGTCGCCGAGCTGAAGAACCATCGCATCGTCACCTTCGGCGTGCCGGTTCCGTCGCATCTGTCGGAGCTGAACTGGCTGGAGACGGTCGGCGATTTCGAAGGCGGGCAAAGAGTGCCGACGCTGCAGATCAACGACATATTGTCGATCAAGCGTGCCGTGCAGGGCGGAGCCGGCATCGCCATGCTGCCCGACTATGTGATCAACAAGGATTCCGGCCTGGTGCAGCTGCTGCCGGAGACCGAGGTGCCGTCCTTCGACACCTATTTCGCCTATCCCGACGCGATGAAGAACCAGGCCAAGCTGCATGTGTTCCGGGATTTTATCATTGCCAAGGCCAGAAGCTGGTCCTTCTGAGGGCACGTCGATATTCAGGGGAGGCCGGCCTGCAAACGGCGGTTTCCTGCGCTTGCGGTGCTCGCGTGCGAAAAGTACGCTCCGCACCGGTTCTCGGAAGCCGCCATTCTCGACTCGGCCCGACGTGAATCTCAAAATGCCCTGGGCGGGCGCTGCTCACTTCCTGGCTCACCCCGCCACGGTGTCAGGCGGGGCAGCCAGCCGGGGACGTTGCGGCGGTAGGTTTCATATTCGGCGCCATAGCGGCCGGCGAGCGTCGGTTCCTCGTAGAGCCTGACGAAGGTGATCATGGCGGCAGCGGCGATGGCGGCATAGGCCGCGATGGTCCAGCTCGAGAACAGCAGCGCCTGGCCGAGGATGATCGACAGTACCGCGACATACATCGGGTTGCGGACATGGCGGTAGACGCCGCCGATCACCAGCTTCTCGGTCGGCGCCACCGGCGCGGGTGTGCCCAGCCCCTCAAGCGCGAAGCGGGCGAAGGCGTGGAGCAGCA
This sequence comes from Mesorhizobium sp. Mes31, assembly GCF_024519675.1. NCBI lineage: Bacteria > Pseudomonadati > Pseudomonadota > Alphaproteobacteria > Hyphomicrobiales > Phyllobacteriaceae > Mesorhizobium > Mesorhizobium sp. Mes31. The sequence continues at coordinate 73,888 of NZ_JALJRL010000027.1, forward strand.
CGGCTATCGCGGCGACGATCAGCAGCCCGCCAATAGGGACAAGGCCCGGCAGCCTCGACCATGGCAGCCCCCAGCGATCGGTCAACAGCCAGGGCACCAGTCCGGCGACCACGCCAGGCGCCACGATAAAGAAGGCCGCACTGCCGGCGATCGCCGAAAAAGTTCGCATTGGGGGCTTCCTCCCTGATTGCCTGAGAAATGAACGCCTGCTGCTCGATTCCACGCCATTGCGAAGTTTCGGCATTTTGGGGCAAAAACCGGTCGCGATTCGCGATTCTGTAGTGATGTTCGTCCTGTCCAGCGCTCCGTTTCGGGATTTTTGCTGGTCCTATTGGTCCCAAATATGGGTTAGACCACAGCCTGCGTCTTTTTGCATGCGTGTGTTGCAAAATAGATGCTTGTTTCTTGGGCATGATGAGCACATATATAGATCATCTCTGGGGCGCGTTCTCCTCCCATTAGCGCCCTTGAGTGTTCCCCTCTGGAGGTTAGCCTTAACAGGCACTTCCAATCAAACTCAGCCGGATCTTCGTTGATCCGGCTTTTTTGTTGCCTGCGTCCCGTCGGCACTGCTGAAAAGTCCCAACAGAATTGCCACGTAACAGTGACATGTAACCTCTGGTAACATGTCGCGGGCGCTCATCGCGTGCTATGCACACCATAGGACGCGGTGTGGTTCGGACGGGAGATGGGGGCATCACTCGGACGGGCCCGGGCTCAGGCGGCTACCGCGTCCGAACCGTTCTTCCGCCGGAACTTGGCGGCACCAGGTGCGGCGGACCTGCCGTTTTTACCTCCCAAGAAAACGGTCCGCGATAGAAACGACGTCCGGTTCGCGCTGGGCGTCGTTTTCATTGTGAAGGCGCGTCGCACTGAAACAGGTTCAGTCGACTCGCCCCAAGTTTTTGTTTTCATGCATCTCGTTGTCGCAAAACCGCCGCGCATTTTGGAGCGGCATGCGTTGGCCCCTCGAACCGAGGTTCGAGGGGAACGCGGCGTGGCGACAGGGTCAGGCAGCTTTGCCGCTGGCGTTCATCGCCTCGTCGGCAAGCCGACCGGTAAGCTCTGCCATGTGGTCGAAGGCGGCGCGGTAACTGGCGACGCCCGCTGTCGCCGAGCGCAATTCGATGATCAGATCGCCGATCTCGGCTTGCGGCATGGTTGCCTCGACGACATCCCATCCCGGCCAGTCGGGCCGCGCGTCATAGCCAAGGATCTGGCCGCGCCGCTGCGGGATGAGCGCGATGATCTTCGAGGTCGCGTCGGATGGCGTGACGATCTCGACCTTCATCACCGGTTCCAGAAGCACCGGCGAGCAGGCGGCCATGCCTTCCTTCATCGCCAGCCTGGCCGCCATCTGGAAGGCCATGTCGGAGGAATCGACCGCGTGATAGGAGCCATCCGACAGGTTGACGGCGACATCGACCACCGGGAAGCCGAGCGGGCCGGACTTCAAATAGTCGCGCACGCCAGTCTCGACCGACTGGATATAGGTCTTCGGCACGACGCCGCCGGTGATGGTGTCGGTGAACTGGAAGCCTGAGCCGCGCGGCAGCGGTTTGATCTCGATCACCACATCGCCGAATTGGCCATGACCGCCGGACTGCTTCTTGTGGCGCCCGCGCTGCTGCGCCGTTTTGCGGATCGTCTCGCGGTAGGGCACCGCCGGGGCGTGGCCTTCGACCGGAATCTGGTTCTTGCCTTCCAGCCGCTCGCGCACGACACGCAGATGCATCTCGCCATGGCCCGACAGCACGGTCTCGGCCGAGTCCTGGTTGTGGCGCAGACTGAGCGAAGGGTCTTCCTCGGCCAGCCGCTGGATGGCGGCTGACATCTTCACCTCATCCTTGCGCTCCTTGGGGCGCAGCGCGAAGGCGAAGACCGGTTGCGGCGGCTCGACATTGAACAGTTGTTTGGTGCCGCCCTTGGCCGAGGTCAGCGTCTGGCCGGTCTTGACCTCGTCCAGCTTGCCGAGCGCCACCGTATCGCCAGCCTTGGCGGTGGTGAGCTTGGACTGGTCCTTGCCGAGCATCCTGTAGATACCGGAGACCTTCGCCGTGTCACCGTTAGGCAGCCAGAGTTCGGAACCGTCGACGACCTGGCCGGACAGGATGCGCGACACCGACAGTTTGCCGCCATGCGGTGTGTGGATGGTCTTCATCACCTGAACCACGGTGGCGCTGCCATCAGGGGCGCCGAGCCGCTTGCGGGTCGCCTCGATGTCGGGCGCGTCGTGGCGGATTGCCTTCAAGAGGCGCAGCACGCCATTGCCCTTTTCGGCGGTGCCGATCAGCACCGGTGTCACCGCGCCATCGCGCAGATCAGCGGCGAGGTCGTCGAAGATCGCATCCTTGGGGGGCTCGATTTCTTCGAGCAATTGTTCCATCAGCTGGTCGTCATGGTCGGCCAGGGTTTCCAACATGGAGAAGCGCGCTTCAAGCTCGCGCGCCTTGTCGTCGCCTGGTATCTGCGCAATTTCGCTCTCGGCATATTCGCGATAGATGTAGGCGCGCTCCAGCGCCAGATCGATCGAGCCGATGACGACGCCATCCTTGCGCAGCGGAATCTGGCGCAGCAGCAAAGGTACGGCACTTGCCGGCTGCAACATCTTCAGCGTGTCGCGCACGCCTGATATCGCCTTGTCGACCTTGTTGAGGAACAGGATGCGCGGCACGCCGAGATCGTCGAGCTTGCGCATGATCAGTTGCAGCGCCGGAATCTTCTTTTCGTCGGCCTCGGCCACGACCACCGCGAGGTCGCATGCGGCCAGCACCGGCTCGGCCTCGAAGGAGAATTCGATGGAGCCGGGACAATCGACGAAGGTGAGCTGCTCGCCCATGAATTCGGTGGTGGCGAAGGTCGCCTCGACGCTCATGGCGTGGGCACGCGCCTCCGGCGAATGGTCTGAAACGGTGTTGCCCGAGGAAACCGGGTTCTGGCGGGGAATGGCGCCCGTGCGGGCCAATATGGCTTCGAGAAGTGTCGTCTTACCGCTTGCGAAGGGACCGACTATGGCAATGCATTTCGGTCCCGTGCGTCGTCCTCCGGCGCGAGTACCCATGACTGACCTCCACTCAGGCGTTTCCCTAGGGACCGACTGGCATTCATGGTTCAGGCGGGGTCAATCGGTCCTGAGCGGCGGCCGGCCTGTTCGACCGTCGCGGGCGGGGTTCTTTTTGATTGCCACCACCTGAAGGCATCGTCCCACTTGTTTGCCGGCAGGGCAAGAAAAATAGAAATTTGCGGCTCTGCCGCTGCCTCAGGCGCTCAGTGCGAGCTTGTCGTTGTTGGCTGCGCGCAAGTGGCCAAACTTGTCGCGTGGCGCCGGCCTGCCGAAGAAATAGCCCTGGAAACGATTGCAGCCGGCAGCTCTGGCGAGCGCGAACTCTTCTTGCGTCTCGACACCCTCGGCGACGATGGTGACATCCTGGATGCGCGCGATCTGGGCGAGCGCCGAAACGAAGATCTGCGCCACCTGGTCATGGGCAAGGCTGCGGATGTAGGAACGGTCGATCTTGATGCAGTCGATGGGTAAGGTCTTCAGGTAGTTGAAGCCGCAATGGCCGGTGCCGAAATCGTCGAGCGCGATGTGGAAGCCGAGGCCGCGCAATGCTTCGAGGCGCCGCAGGATTTCGGGCGTGGCGGCGGTCGCGACCGTCTCGGTGATCTCGATGACGAATTGCGCCGCGGATCGGCCAGTTTCCTTCAGCACGCGGTCGCACATGGTGACGATCTCGTCGCGCTTCAGCTGTTCGCCGGAGACGTTGATCGAGATGCGGCGACCGGGGAAATGGGCGATATCGGCGCAAGCCCGCTTGAACACCCATTCGCCGAGCATGTCGATCAGCGTCGAGCGTTCGGCGATCGGAATGAATTCGGCCGGCGAGATCAGGCCGCGCACCGGATGGCGCCAGCGGATCAGCCCTTCGAAGCCATAGGTGGAACCGTCCGGGTCGACGATCGGCTGGTAGTGCAGCTCGAGTTCGCCGAGATAGACAGCGGCGCGCAGTTCCCGCTCGACCAGGCGGCGGTAGCGCTTGTCGGACAGCATCTCCTCGTCGAACACGGTGACGCGGCCACGGCCCGCCGCCTTGCTTTCGTAGAGCGCCAGGTCGGCAACCAGCATCAGTTCCGTCGTGTTCGACGCATGTGTCGGCGCCAGCGCGACGCCGACGGAAATGGAGAGCGGAATGGTCCTGCCTTCATGGGATTTGCCGACCCGCATGGCGTCCAGCAATTGCCTGATATCCTTGTTGATGGCGGTGAGATCACTGTGTGGAATGATGACGCCGAATTCGTCGCCGCCGAGCCGACCGACCATGCCGCCGACAAAGATGCGCTCGGCGGTCTTGACGAGATGCGCCAGGGTGCGGTCGCCGAACTGATGCCCGAACGTGTCGTTGAGCTGCTTGAAATGGTCGAGGTCGATCAGCAGCAGGGCCGCATCGCGCCGATCGCGCATGGTGCCCAGGCTGTTGCCCAGCGCTTCGAGGAAATAGCGGCGGGTCATCGCCCCCGTCATCGCGTCCCTGGTCAGGAAATGATGCTTTTCGGCCTCGGCGGCGGCTGCGGATTTCAGGCTATGGACGACGCTGCTGCGCATGTACATCAGCGCCAGCAAAGCCAGGCTGGTGGCGAGAATCGAGACCACGAAGGCGCTGCCGGAGGACAGATTTTCTGACATCTCGACCGCGCCAAGCAACGCGGCGCCGATGCTGATCAGAAGCAAGGACTGGATGCTACGGTAGATCCGGCCGCTATGGTCCTTGATCGTCGCCAATATGCTCATCGCATCGCCCCCTGCATCCGCCGGCAAAGGGCTAAAGCGTGTCGCGTTTTAAGGGATTCAGGATTCCCATTGATTTGAGTTCGTGAT
>NZ_JALJRL010000028.1:0-18303 GCF_024519675.1 Mesorhizobium sp. Mes31
TCAAACAAAGAGATAGAGCCCCATCCCGATTCCATCGGGATGGAACAGGCTCTAGGTTCGCCTCGGCGGACCAACCTCAATGCCCGTCGCTGGACTTCGCCTTCCTGCGCCGTCGCGCCAGCATGTTGAGCCCCTCGACCAGCGCCGAGAAACCCATGGCCGCGTATATGTAGCCCTTGGGCACGTGATAGCCCATGCCGTCGGCGATCAGCGTCATGCCGATCATCAAAAGGAAGCCCAGCGCCAGCATGACGATGCTCGGGTTCTTGGCGATGAAGTTGGCAAGCGGTCCGGCCGCCAGCATCATCACGCTCACCGCCACAATGACCGCGATATACATGATGGCGATCTCGTCGGTCATGCCGACGGCGGTGATGATCGAATCGATCGAGAAGACGAGGTCGAGCAGCAGGATCTGGAAGATCGCGCCGGCAAGGCTGATCTGCAGCGTCTCGCCCAGCATCGTGTCCTTGTGGTCGTCGGGATCGACCGTGTGATGGATTTCCTTGGTCGCCTTCCAGACCAGGAACAGGCCGCCGGCGATCAGGATCAGGTCGCGCCAGGAAAAACCGTGGCCGAACGCGGTGAACACCGGCATCGTCAGTTGGACGATGACCGAGATGGTGGCGAGCAGCACCAGCCGCATGACCAGCGCCGCCGAGATGCCGAGGCGGCGGGCTCGGGCGCGTTGCGCCTCCGGCAGTTTGTTGGTCAGGATCGAGATGAAGATCAGATTGTCGATGCCGAGCACGATCTCCAGCACCACCAGCGTCAGCAGCGCGACCCAGGCCGTCGGGTCGGAAACGAATTGAAAATGCGGCGCGAAAAATTCGATAAGCTGCATGGAGGTCGTTGTCCCCTCTTGTAACGATCTAGAGCAGTGTCGCCGGCAGTTAGGTACTGCGCACGCCTATATCAATGTCACGACCAGAAGGACGGCGCGGTTTCCTCCAGCCGCGGGCCGCGACGAAACGGCGCGATCTTCTCGGCCAGCCCGGTGCGGTCGGAAATATCGACGCCGACGCCGCACAATGTCGCCGGTCCGGTCGCTGCCTCGAAACGCCCTTTCGGCACCTTCGACAGGAACCGGTTGAGAGGTTCCTCCTTGTCCATGCCAAGCGATGAATCGTAATCGCCGCACATGCCGGCGTCGGACATGTAGCCGGTACCGCCGTTGAGGATCTGATGATCGCCGGTCGGCTGGTGCGTGTGGGTGCCAACGACAAGACTGGCGCGGCCGTCGACGAAATGCGCGAAGCACATCTTTTCAGACGTTGCCTCGGCGTGGAAGTCGATGACCACGGCATCCGCCTGCTCGCCGAGCGGACAGGCGGCAAGCTCGCGCTCTCCGGCCTGGAACGGATCGTCGAGCTCGGGGTGCATGAACACCCTGCCCATGATGTTGGCGACCAGCACGCGCGCGCCGCTCCTGGAGATGTAGACGCCGGAGCCGCGCCCGGGCGTGCCCTTGGGAAAATTGGACGGCCGCAGGAACCGCTCTTCGCGCGGCGCGAAGGCCAGGGCGTCACGCTGGTCCCAGACGTGGTTGCCGGTGGTGACGACATCGGCGCCGGCCGCGATCGTCTCGCGAAAGATCTCTTCGGTGATGCCGAAGCCGCCGGCGGCGTTCTCGCCGTTGACGATGACGAAATCGAGCCTGAAGTCCGAGATCAGTCCAGGCAATTGTTCCCACACCGCCGTGCGGCCCGTTTTTCCCACCATGTCACCGAGGAAGAGAAGTCTCATATGATCCCGCACCGAAGGTCAACGAAGCAAAAGCTGCATGACGTCTGCGAAAAGATCATGCGTCCATTTATCTACAATTTTGGCGCGAAGCGGCGCAACCCGCTCTCGGTGAGTATTTCCGGAATGATGACGTCGTGATCCTCATCCGGCACCAGCGCCACCTCCTGGCAGTCGAAGGCGATGCCGATCAATCGCGGTGGCTTTCCCTTGTCGACCAGCTTGGCGATCGCACGGTCATAGTAGCCGGCGCCGTAGCCGATGCGATGGCCGCGCGCGTCGAAGGCGGCGAGCGGCACCAGCATCACCGAGGGGTCGAGCACCTCGGCTTCTTCGTGCGGCCCGACCGTGCCGAAGCCCATCTCGACCATCGGCGTACCACGCACCAGTTCACGAAAGACGATGGTGGTCTTGTCGAGGATGGCAGGCAGGCAAAGCCTTGCCCCCTTCTCGCGCAAGGCGAACATCAATGGCCGGACGTCCACTTCCGATCGCATCGGCCAGAAGCCGGAGACGATCTGGCCCGGCTCGACATCGAGGTGATCGCGCGCCGTTTCGGCCATCTCGAGCGCGATCTCCACCCGCCACAACGCATCGAGCGCGTCACGGCGCCCGAGTGCCTCGCGACGCAGCTGCTTTTTCAATTCTTTGGGAGAGGTCATGCGGCCAGGATAGAAAAGCTCAGATCTGGATGGAGTCTCGGGAGCGACGTTTTCCACCGCGTCATCCACCGAAATGCGTGGATGCATTGGAATAAGTGACGATCCACACAACCGGTGGAGAGAGCGATCCCGGGTGCCTACAAAGTAGGTGGGCGCCGTGTGAGAAAACCCACGGGTCTTCCCAGGGACAGCTCCCTAAGGATCGTTAAGGCCCCGGGGAAAATGTTCTCCTGCCGGGAAGCACAGACCGTCATCCCCAATATAGGCCGATGGCAGCCCAAGCGCCAGAGAGATGGCATTCTTTCCGTGCTGGTTCCCGCAGTCGCCGCAGCCAACCCCACCCTTGCGCGGACCGGGCCGCCTCCTTACGGTCGCCAGGAGTGAACCAGGGAGCGAAAATGCGTTTCGAAGGCACGGCGGCCTATGTCGCCGACAAGGATCTGATGGTGGCGGTCAACGCGGCGATCGCGCTGGAGCGGCCCTTGCTGGTCAAGGGCGAGCCCGGTACCGGCAAGACGGAACTTGCCAGGCAAGTGGCGGCGGCCCTTGGCCTCGATCTCATCGAATGGCACGTCAAGTCGACCACGCGGGCACAGCAGGGTCTTTACGAGTATGACGCCGTCTCGCGGCTGCGTGACAGCCAGCTCGGCGATATCAGGTTCAACGACATCAGGAACTACATCAAGCGCGGCAAATTGTGGGAGGCGTTCGCCGCCGGCAAGAAGGTCGTGCTGCTGATCGACGAGATCGACAAGGCCGACATCGAGTTCCCCAACGACCTGTTGCAGGAACTCGATCGGATGGAGTTCTTCGTCTACGAGACCGGCGAGACCGTCCGCGCGGCCGTCCGGCCGATCGTCATCATCACCTCCAACAACGAGAAGGAGCTGCCGGACGCCTTCCTGCGCCGCTGCTTCTTCCACTACATCCGCTTTCCCGACGTCGACACGCTGCACAGGATCGTCGACGTCCATTATCCCGGCATCAAGCAAAACCTGGTGCGCGCGGCCCTCACCCAGTTCTACGAGATCCGCGACGTGCCCGGCCTCAAGAAGAAGCCGTCGACCTCCGAGGCGCTCGACTGGATAAGGCTGCTGGTCGCCGACGACATCGCGCCCGAGGATCTGCGCGCCGACCCGAAGAACGCGTTGCCCAAGCTGCATGGCGCGCTGCTGAAGAACGAACAGGACGTGCATTTGTTCGAACGGCTGGCCTTCATGGCGCGAAGGCAGGGGTAGCGCTTTTCCCTGCTGTGGACCGTTGCCGGCAGTCGAACAGGGAGGCAGCTTCGGCCAGAACCCTCCGGAGGAAATGAAATGTCTGAGATTGTTGTCCGCCCGCTAGCGCAGCCCGACCATGCCGACTGGCGCCGCCTGTGGACCGACTACCTCACCTTCTACGAAACCAAGCTGCCGGAAGAGGTCTACGCCGTCACCTGGAAGCGGCTGTTCACGGCGGGCGAGTTCGAGCCGAAGGGCTTCATCGCCACCCTCGACGGCAAGGCTGTCGGCCTCACCCACTATCTCTACCACCGCTCCTGCTGGGCGGAGCAGAACAACTGCTATCTGCAGGACCTGTTCGCCGACCCCGACGTGCGCGGCAAGGGCATCGGCGCGGCGCTGATCGAAGCGGTGAAGCAGGAAGCGGCAAAGATCGGCGTCAAGAACGTCTACTGGATGACCCACGAAACCAACACCACGGCACGCAAGCTCTACGACTATGTCGCGCGCCGGACCGGCTTCATCGAGTATGATTTGCTGTAATGAAATCGCCGGCGCAGCGTGCAAAGCTAACTTGGAACGCTGACCGGTTTGAAGCGCTGGAACGCATCCGCGCTGTCTTGCAGGAAAGCGAGTTCCAGCCGCTCTATGCTAGCTACATCGCATATCTGGAGCTACGGGAGCGCGGGCTGAGAAAACAATCCTTCGCCCAGCTCGATGCCTTCATTAAACAAATAGCATCCGATCCGTTTGAAGTTCGACTGTCGGTCATCCGGCATCTCATTGGCGCGATCGAAGGCTACTGGAAGAACTGGCCGGCACCGGACAATTGGCAGCTGCCTGAGCAAGCATTTCGACGGCTGATTGGGCCGCTCTGGCAGGAATGGCGGCAGCGGGAACCCGCCAATCCTGAGGCTTGGGTTTATGGCTTTGGCAATCTGTCTCATGACGTCGATGGTACAGAGGTCGCATTTCTGCTGGACCCAACTCATCCACGCTATCAATATGCTCATCTGGATGGCTTGTGTCGCCAGTTGAATTACGAACTTCACGAACTCGGGCACATTGAAAGGATTCTCTGTGTCCCAGAATTTTTTGATGAGCTGACCAGTTCGGTGTCCGCTGTTGCGAAGGCAATCGGTGACAACATGACTGACGAGGTCGCAAAAACACCTGTCAAACTGAACGAACTGGCGGCGTTCTATCGCAACCACAAGAAGGATAGCGGCACCTTTCTGCGAGAGCTTCTGCGGCTCGGTCGCAAAGATCTGGTCGACTTTCCCATACTGCCGGCCCGGCGTTGGTTCCGTGTGCTTCCCTATCCTCTAGGTTGACCCACCGACCATGTTCATCCCCTTCTTCCTCGAACTGAAGGCCGCGCGTGTTCCCGTCTCCTTGCGGGAATATCTGTCGCTGCTGGAGGGGCTGGAAGCCGGGCTGGTCGACTACGACGTCGAGGGTTTTTACTACCTTGCCCGCACCGCGCTGGTGAAGGACGAGCGCCACATCGATCGCTTCGACCAGGTGTTCGCGCATGTCTTCAAGGGCGTTGAGGCGCTGGGCGGGCCAGATGCCATCGACGTCGCGAACCTGCCGGAAGAGTGGCTGCGCCGCCTCGCCGAAAAGCACCTGACCGACGAGGAAAAGAAGCTGGTCGAGGCGCTCGGCGGCTTCGAAAGGCTGATGGAGACACTGAAGCAGCGGCTGGAGGAGCAGAAGGGCCGCCACCAGGGTGGCTCGAAATGGATCGGCACCGGCGGGACCTCGCCTTTCGGCGCCTATGGCTACAATCCCGAAGGCGTGCGCATCGGCCAGCACGAAAGCCGCAACCGCCGCGCGGTGAAGGTCTGGGACAAGCGCGAGTTCAGGAATTTCGACGACGCCGTCGAGCTTGGCACGCGCAACATCAAGATCGCGCTGAAACGCCTGCGCCGTTGGGTGCGCGAGGGCGCCGAGGAGGAATTCGACCTGCCCGGCACCATCCACGCCACCGCCGAGCACGGCTATCTCGACGTCCGCACGCGGCCCGAGCGGCGCAACGCGGTGAAGCTGTTGATGTTCTTCGATGTCGGCGGCTCGATGGACGATCACATCAAAAGCGTCGAGGAGCTGTTTTCGGCCGCCCGTGCCGAATTCCGCCAGCTCGAATATTTCTACTTCCACAACTGCCTCTACGAGGGCGTGTGGAAGGACAATCGCCGCCGCCATGCCGAGGTAATTCCGACCTTCGACCTCCTCCACAAATACGGCCCGGACTACAAGGTGATCGTCGTCGGCGATGCCTCGATGAGCCCTTACGAGATTGCCCACCCCGGCGGCTCGGTCGAGCACTGGAATCCCGAGGCTGGAGCCGTCTGGCTCGGCCGCCTGCTGCAGCAATGGCCGAACGCGGTGTGGCTCAATCCGGAAAACCAGAAGAACTGGGGCTTTACCCATTCCATCACCATCATCCGCGACATCTTCGGCGGGCGCATGTTCCCGCTGACGCTGGCCGGGCTGGAAGGCGCGACGAAGCAGCTGTCGAGGAAGCACTAGTCAGGATATCGATACTGGGCAGACGCGTAACAAATGCCTATCTTGGTGCGAATATGAGGTTGCAATCAACAACGAGCCGGCAAGGCTGAGGAGATCAAATGGACACCCACACCTACCCCGTGACCCGCACCGACGCCGAATGGCGCGCCCGGCTGACGCCGGAGCAATATGCGGTCATGCGCGGCCACGGCACCGAGCGGCCGGGAAGCTGCGCTTTGCTCTACGAGAAGCGCGCCGGCACCTTTTCCTGCGTCGGCTGTGACCAGCCGCTGTTCGAATCCAAGCTGAAGTTCGAGAGCGGCACCGGCTGGCCGAGCTTCAACGATCCCGTGCCGGGCTCGGTCAAAAACACCATCGACCGCAGCTATGGCATGGTGCGTACCGAATGCCATTGCGCCCGCTGCGGCAGCCATCTCGGCCATGTCTTCGAGGACGGCCCGCCGCCGACCGGCCTGCGCTATTGCATCAACGGCGTGGCTTTGAAATTCGAGCCGGCCGCCTGAGCGGCAGGCTCGATTGGCAGGTTTTGGGAAGGCGGCTTCGGCCGCCTTTTTCATTGGCCGAACACTTGAGAGCCCTGTTCAGATCACGATTGTCGCGATCAGCCACAGCGCGGCACCGAGCATCATCATTGAAGCCTTGGCGCCGCCAATTTTCTCGGCGGTCCGCCAGACGGCCGACATCAGGAAGATGGCGTAGGGCACCGGCGCGAAATGCACCGCCAGCACGAGGCCGAGAGGCATCTTCAAGCCAAGCAGGATGAGCGCCGCCACCGACGATGCAATGCTGATCGCCGTGCCGACGAGCACCATGTCGCGCCAGAACAGCCGGTCGAGCGGCACCTGGCCAAGCCAGCGCGAGCGGAAGAAATCCGCCAGCACCTGATATCTACCCCTGTCCCAGGACTTCGGTGACGGCGCGCTCGATGCGCGAACATTCCGTCACCAGCCAGTCGGTCATCGCCGGCCAGTTGTCCTCGGCAAAACAGTTCCCCCGCCACATCGAATTGATGCCAAGGCCCTCGCAGCTCTGTTCCGGCCTGAGCTTCAGCCTGTCTTCGATCGCCGGCTGGAACGGCTTCAACCGTGACCAGGTTTCCGTTGCACCGAACTTCTCGTTGCGGCCGAAGAAGACGCCGACATGGTTCTGCGCCGGCGCTACATACATGGAAAGGACCAATGCGAAGTCTGGCATCCCGCGCTGCCAGAACCAGGGTCCGCGCCTCGCCATCAGAGCCCGCTCGTTGGGATGCCGTTCGTCGAACAGCGTCCAGAAGCCGCGATGGCGGAATTCAGAAGCGCGGCGGGCGCCGAAGTCGAATTCGCTCATGGTTCGAACCGTATCACCGGCAACCGCGCTGGGTGCCGGGCGATTGCATCTACACCATGCCGAGCGCGGCCTTGTACAGATCGAGGATGGTTTCCTCCTCCTGGCGCTCGGCCTGATCCTTCTTGCGCAGCCGGATGATGGTGCGCATCGCCTTGGTGTCGAAGCCGGTGCCCTTGGCCTCGGCGAACACTTCCTTGATGTCGTCGGAAATGGTCTTCTTCTCTTCCTCGAGCCGCTCTATGCGCTCGATGAAGGCACGCAGCTGGCCGGCGGCAACAGTCTGGCTGGTTTCGGTGATATCGTCGGCCATGTTTTTCTCCACATCGTTTCTACGCCGCGACTCGGGAAAGCGAGGGGCGGCGAATTCAGCGGTTCGATGCCCGACCGGGGGCAGCGGGTCAAGCGGTTATCGAATGAACCGCAACGGCTGCCGACAGAAGCCGACAACCCGGCCACACCTTGTGAGTTCTCAGCTGAAGGCGATCAGCAGATCCTTGGCATCGATCTGGTCGCCAGCCTTGACCAGCACCTCGGCGACCGTGCCGTCTCGCTCGGCATGCAGCGCCGTTTCCATCTTCATCGCTTCGATGGAAAGCAGCACGTCGCCGGCCTTCACCGCCTGGCCGGCGGCAACCGAAAGCGCCGAGACGACGCCCGGCATCGGCGCGCCGACATGCGCCTCGTTGCCGGGCTCGGCTTTGCGGCGGGCCTTGGCGGCGGACGCGCCATGCGCCCTGTCGGGAACCTTGACGCGGCGCGGCTGGCCGTTGAGTTCGAAGAACACGGTGACCATGCCCTTGTCGTCGACATCGCCGATCGCCAGGCACCGCACCACCAGCGTCTTGCCCTTCTCGATGTCGACGAAAATCTCGTCTTCCGGCTTCATGCCGTAGAAATAGGTCGGCGTCGGCAGCACGCTCACCGGGCCGTAGGTTTCCTGCGCGCCGGCGAAGTCGGAAAACACCTTCGGGTACATCAGCCACGAGGCGAATTCGAACTCGCTGAGCTTGCGTTCGAGCTTGTCTTCGATCTCCTTGCGGCTGGCCTTGAGATCGGCTGCCTTCAGGAGCGAACCCGGCCGCGCCGTGATCGGCTTGTCGCCCTTCAGCGCCTTCTTCTGCAGTGCTTCCGGCCAACCGCCGGGAGACTGGCCGAGATCGCCGCGCAACATCGAGACGACAGAGTCCGGGAAGGCGATGTCCCTGGCCGGATTCTCGACATCGGCAACGGTCAGGTCCTGGCTGACCATCATCAGCGCCATGTCGCCGACAACCTTGGACGACGGCGTCACCTTGACGATGTCGCCGAACATCAGATTGACGTCGTGATAGGTCTGCGCCACCTCATGCCAGCGCGTCTCCAGGCCAAGCGAGCGCGCCTGCTCCTTGAGGTTGGTGAACTGCCCGCCCGGCATTTCGTGCAGATAGACTTCCGAGGCCGGCCCCTTGAGATCGCTTTCGAAGGCGGCGTACTGGTTGCGCACCGCTTCCCAGTAGAACGAGATTTTCCTGATCCACTGGGGGTCGAGGCCCGGATCGCGCTCGGTGCCCTTCAGCGCCTCGACGATCGAACCGAGGCAAGGCTGCGATGTGTTGCCGGAGAAGGCATCCATCGCCGCGTCGATGGCATCGACGCCGCTCTCCACCGCCGCCAGCACCGTCGCCGCCGACAGGCCAGACGTATCGTGGGTGTGGAAATGGATCGGCAGGTCGGTCGCCTCGCGCAGCGCCTTGAACAGCACCCGCGCCGCGGCCGGCTTCAACAGGCCGGCCATGTCCTTGACCGCGATGATGTGCGCGCCGGCAGCCTGCAACTCCTTGGCCAGCCCGACATAATATTTCAGGTCGTACTTTGCCCGCGCCGGATCGAGGATGTCGCCGGTGTAGCAGATCGCCGCTTCGACCAGCTTGCCTTCGGCGCCGACCGCGTCCATGGCGACGCGCATGTTATCGACCCAGTTCAGGCAGTCGAAGACACGGAACAGATCGACGCCACCGGCCGCTGCCTGTTTGACGAAGTGCTGCACGACATTGTCGGGGTAGTTGGTGTAGCCGACGCCATTGGCGCCGCGCAGAAGCATCTGCAGCAAAAGGTTGGGTGCTGCTTCGCGCACCAGCGACAGCCGCTCCCACGGATCCTCGGTGAGGAAGCGCATGGCGACGTCGAAAGTGGCGCCGCCCCAGCATTCAAGCGACAGCAGCTGCGGCAAGGCCCGAGCGTATGTGCCGGCGATGTTGGCGATGTCATGCGTGCGCACGCGCGTCGCCAGGAGCGACTGATGACCGTCGCGCATCGTCGTGTCGGTGACGAGCACTTGCCTTTGCTCGCGCATCCAGGCAGCGAATTTCTCCGGTCCCAGCACGTCCAGCTTCTGCTTGCTGCCGCTTGGCACATTGCCGTTGAGGTAGGGCACGATCGGAGCCGCCGCGTCGGCCTTCGGTTGCGGCCGGCCGCGCGTCTCTGGATGACCATTGACCGACACGTCGGCCAGATAGTTGATGAGCTTGGTGGCGCGGTCCTGGCGCTTGACCTGCTGGAACAGCTCCGGCGTCGTGTCGATGAACTTGGTCGTGTAGGAATTGTCGGCGAAGCTCGGGTGATTGATGATCGCCTCGAGGAAGGTCAGGTTGGTGGCGACGCCGCGGATGCGGAACTCGCGCAGCGCCCGGTTCATGCGGGCGATGGTTTCGGCCGGTGTCGGCGCCCAGGCCGTTACCTTCTCCAGCAGCGGATCGTAGAAGCGGGTGATGACCGCGCCCGAATAGGCGGTGCCGCCATCGAGGCGGATGCCGAAGCCCGTCGCGCCGCGATAGGCGGTGATGCGGCCATAGTCCGGGATGAAATTGTGCTCGGGGTCTTCGGTGGTGATGCGGCACTGCAAGGCATGGCCGTTCAGCCTGATGTCCTGCTGCGCCGGCACGCCCGATTCCGGCGTACCGATGGCAAAGCCGTCGAGAATGTGGATCTGCGCCTTGACGATGTCGATGCCGGTCACCTGCTCGGTGACGGTATGCTCGACCTGGATGCGCGGATTGACCTCGATGAAATAGAATTTTCCGCTGTCGGCATCCTGCAGGAATTCGACCGTTCCGGCGCCGATATAGCGGGTCTCGCGGGCGATCTTCAGCGCATGGCCGCAAAGCTCCTCGCGTTGCGACATTTCGAGATAGGGCGCCGGCGCGCGCTCGACGACCTTCTGGTTGCGGCGCTGGATCGAGCAGTCGCGCTCGAACAGGTGCACGACATTGCCATGCGTGTCGCCAAGCACCTGCACCTCGACATGGCGGGCGCGCTCGATCAGCTTTTCGAGATAGACTTCATCCTTGCCGAAGGCGGCTTTCGCCTCGCGCTTGCCTTCCATGACCTCGCGGGCAAGGTCGGCTTCGGAGCGGATGGCGCGCATGCCGCGCCCGCCGCCGCCCCACGATGCCTTCAGCATCACCGGATAGCCGATCTCCTTGGCCAGTTTCTTGACCGTGTCCATGTCGTCCGGCAACGGGTCGGTGGCGGGGATCACCGGCACGCCGACCTCGATGGCGAGATTGCGTGCGGCAACCTTGTTGCCAAGCCGGCGCATCGTGTCGGGCTTCGGTCCGATGAAGGTGATGCCGGCTTCGGCACAGGCCTCGGCGAATTCCGGGCTTTCCGACAGAAGCCCGTAGCCTGGATGGATGGCATCGGCGCCCGAAAGCCTGGCGACGCGGATCACTTCCTCGATCGACAGATAGCTTTCGATCGGCCCCATATCCCTGGTCAGGTGTGGCCCACGCCCGACCTGGTAGCTTTCGTCGGCCTTGAAGCGGTGCAGCGAGTATTTGTCCTCCTCGGCCCAGATCGCCACGGTTTTGAGGCCAAGCTCGTTGGCCGCGCGAAAGACGCGAATGGCGATTTCGGACCGGTTGGCGACGAGGATCTTCGTGATGGCCAAGGACTGGGCTCCAGCAGCGGAAGGGAAGAGAAATCGGCGCCATGATTAGCGCGAAAATGCTGCAGTGCAAACAAAATCCGCGCGAATTTAAACCGATTTAAATCGAATCTTTGCAGCAAAGCCGGCCGCATTCGCGCAAAGGCGCAAGAAAGCGCCGGCACCTGCCGTTCAAGCCAGGATCATTTTCCGGCTAACGGCCGCCCTCGGAGGCCTGCCGGCGGCGTCCTGGAGAAACACGCCAAAAAAGAAAAATGCCCGACGCGTTGCGCCGGGCATTTCCGATTTCAGGTGTTTTTCGGCTTATTGTTCGAAGTAGGTGTACTTGCCGTCGTCACCCTTCTTCCAGGTGTAGAGGACGTAGTCGGGGCGGGTGATGTCGCCCTTCGCGTCATAGCCGATGTCGCCGATCGCGGTCTTCCAGGGGCCACTCGCCTTGATCTCTGCTGCAACCTTCTGCGCGTCGTCGGCCGAACCGACCTTACCGGCGGCGGCGGCGACGATCTGCATGGCGGCATAGGAGTAGAGCGTATAGGCCTCAGGCTCGAAACCGGCGGCACGGAACTTCTCGACGAGTTCCTTGGCGTTCGGGTTCTTGCGCGGATCGGGAGCGAACGTCATCAGCGTGCCGTTGACAGCGTCACCGGCGATCGAGGCCAGCTCGTTCGACACGATGCCGTCGCCCGACATGAACTGAGCCTTGAGGCCCTGGTCAGCCAGCTGGCGCATGATCAGGCCGGCTTCCGTATGCAGGCCACCGTAGTAGACGACGCTGACGCCGGCTTCCTTCATCTTGGCGATGAGAGCCGAGAAGTCCTTGTCGCCGACATTGATGCCTTCATACATGGCTTCGGTCACGCCGTCGGCGTTGAGCGCCTTCTTGGTTTCGTCGGCGAGGCCCTGGCCATAAGGCGTCTTGTCGTGAACGACGGCGATCTTGGCGTCCTTGAAGTTCTTGGCGAGATAGTCGCCGGCAACCTTGCCCTGCTGGTCGTCGCGTCCGCAGGTGCGGAACGTGTTCCACAGGCCGCGCTCGGTCAGTTGCGGGTTGGTCGCCGAAGGCGTGATGACGAGAATGCCGTTCTCGGCATAGACATCCGACGCCGGAATGGTGACGCCCGAGTTGAAGTGGCCGATGACATACTTGACGCCGTCGGCGACGAACTTGTTGGCGACCGAGATACCCTGCTTCGGATCCGAGACGTCGTCACCGACTTCGAGCTTGATCTGCTGGCCGTTGATGCCGCCCGCCGCGTTGATGTCGGCGGCAGCCTGCTCGGCGCCCTTCTGCAGCTGCGCGCCGAAGGCTGCGTTCGGGCCGGTGATCGGACCGGCAACGCCGATCAGAATGTCAGCCCACGCGCTGCCGCTGAACGCGACAAGCGCGGTCAGTGCGACGGCGGACAAGAGTGACTTTTTCATATAAAACGCTCCCATTTACGGAGTGGGCGTGGATGATACTTTCATGCGATGCC
Source organism: Mesorhizobium sp. Mes31 (assembly GCF_024519675.1). Lineage (NCBI taxonomy): Bacteria > Pseudomonadati > Pseudomonadota > Alphaproteobacteria > Hyphomicrobiales > Phyllobacteriaceae > Mesorhizobium > Mesorhizobium sp. Mes31. Next base: position 12,890 of record NZ_JALJRL010000028.1, read on the forward strand.
CACCCTTATCGCAGAAAGCACAGTTTGCCGATTTTCAGGCACTTGTCACGCCGATTCATCCCCGAAACGGCGTTAATCATGAACGTTAGCCTTTCGGCTTCCAGCTCAAAAGCGATGCTCTTTCATAGAGCCAATTATACTGTGTAACCATCTGGTTGGTGCGCGTGTATTGATAGCCGATAAACCCGAGTATCATCAGCACGATGGTGTCGACGATGTAGTAATGCAGCGAGAACATCGTGCCGCCGAACAGCGCGTGATGGATGAAACGTATGCCGATGCCGAGGCCCAGCATATAGGCGAACAGTTGCAGGAAGCTGCGCCATGTCTGGGCGCTGGCCTTGCCCGTCATCCACGCCGCCCAGCCGCCAAGCAGACAGGTGACGAAGAAGAACTGCCAGATCGAGGGTTCCTCGTAGAGAATGCCCTGCATGATTGATGTCTCCTAGGCTCAGTGATGTCCGCCTTCGAGATAGGCGGCGCGCACTTCCGGATTGGCGAGCAGTTCCTTGCCGGTGCCGCTCATCGTCACGTTGCCGTTGACCATGACATAGGCGCGCGTGGCGAGCTTGAGAGCGCCGAACGCGTTCTGCTCGACCAGGAACACAGTCAGCCCCTGCGTGCGGTTCAGTTCGCGGATGGCATCGAAGATCTGCTTGACGATCAGTGGCGCCAGACCCAGCGACGGCTCGTCGAGCAAAAGCAGCTTCGGCCGCGCCATCAGCGCGCGTCCGATCGACAGCATCTGCTGCTCGCCACCGGACAGCGTGCCGCCGCGCTGGGCGATGCGCTCCTTGAGCCTTGGAAACAGCGTGAACACCTTCTCGACGTCCTCGTCATAGTGCTTGAGGTTGTCGAGGCTGGCGCCCATCTGCAGGTTTTCCATCACCGTCATGCGCGGGAAGATGCGCCGGCCCTCGGGCGACTGGGCGATGCGCATGCGCGCGATCTCGTGCGTCGGCATCTGGGTGATGTCGGTGCCGGCGAAGGTGATGGTGCCCGCGCGAGCGCGTGGGGCACCAAAAATGGTCATCATCAGCGTCGACTTGCCGGCGCCGTTGGCACCGATCAGCGCGACGATCTCACCCTCCTTGACGGTGACGTCGACGCCGTTCAGCGCCCGTATGTTGCCGTAGTAGGTCTGGACGCCCTTGATATCGAGCAGTGTTGCGCCGGCCATTATTTGCGTCCTCCGCGCTTGTCCGCGACAGGCTTGGCCGTGGTCTTTCCGGAAGCCGCGCTGGCGGTCTTCTCGGAAGCTGCACTGGCAGTCTTTCCGGAAGCATGGCTGGTCGCCACCTTGCCCGCATCGACACGGCGCGAGAATTCCGTGCCCTTGCCCTGGCTGAGAAGCTTGGCCTGCTTGACCCACTCCTCACGTGCAATGCGTCCGTCAAAGGCGAGATAGGCTTCAGCGGCCTCGACATCGGCCTTCTTCCAGGCGCTGATCTGGTCGAAGTGGAAAATGCCGTGTTCGTTGAGCTTCTTCTCGTTGACCGTGCCGATACCCTTGATACGGGTCAGATTGTCGGCCTTGCCCGCCCGGGGGGCAGCGAGGCGGTTCGAAATACCTTCGGCCTTCGCCGCGGGCGCCTTGGCGGCCGCCTTCTTCGCCGCCGGCTTTGCCGCGGCCGGCTTTACCGGCGACCCGGACTTTGCAGCAGCGGGTCTGCTGGCAACGCTCGCCGCGCGCGCATCGATCTGCGCCGCCTTGGAAGCGCCCTTCGACACCGTGACGCGCTCGCCCTCGCTGTGGCCGATCGTATCGCTCACCGGTCCGGCGAGATATGAAGCCGAGGTGCCGGGGCCGTGCGCGGAGTCGGGACCGGTATCCAGCTGTTCGATGACGTCTTCGTCGCCGACCTCCGTCAGCACCGTCTCGACCTCCTCGTCGTCGACGCCGAGATAGGCGGCGATGACGCGCGGATCGGTGCGCACCGATTGCGGACTGCCGTCGGAGATCTTGCGGCCATATTCGAGCACCACGACATGGTCGGAGATTTGCATGACAACCGACATGTCGTGCTCGATCAGCAGGATCGAGGTGCCGGTGTTGTTCTTGATATCCATCAGCAGTTCGTTGAGTGCTGCCGATTCCTTCGGGTTGAGACCGGCGGCCGGCTCGTCGAGGCAGAGGAGTTCCGGTCCGGTGCACATGGCACGCGCAATCTCCAGGCGCCGCTGCGCGCCATAGGGCAGGTCGCCGGCCGGATCGTCGGCGCGATCGACGAGATTGGCCTTCTCCAGCCAATGCCTGGCCAGATCGATCGATTCGGCAGATGCCTTGCGGTAGCTCGGGAAGCCGAACAGGCCGAGCAGCGTATAGCCCGACGCCTTCATCAGCTTGTTGTGCTGGGCGACCAGCAGGTTCTCGAGCAGCGTCATGCCCGAGAACAGGCGGATATTCTGGAAGGTGCGCGCCACCTTGGCGCGCGCCGGAATCTCATGGTTTGGCAAACGCTCGAGCATGAAGGTCGAACCATCGGCCCGGTTGAGCGTGATCATGCCTTCCGACGGCTTGTAGAAGCCGGTGATGCAGTTGAACACCGTGGTCTTGCCGGCGCCGTTCGGACCGATCAAGGCGGTGATCTCGCCGCGTCGGGCCTGGAAGGACAGGTCGCCGATGGCGACCAGGCCGCCGAACTTCATCGACAGATGCTCGACCTGCAGGATGGCATCGTTCATGCCCGGATTGGCCTTCTGAATCGGGTTCGTATTCATCAGCCGTGTCCCTCCTTGGTGAAGGAGCCCGATACGGCCCTTCGCTCCTTGAGGAAGGCTGTCGGCTCGCGGCTGCCAACGAAGCCACGCGGCTTCCACAGCATGACCACGACCATGGCTATGCCAAACAACAGCATGCGATAAAGCTCCGGGGTGAAATCAGGGCCGAATATCGCCTTGAGGAAGTCCAGCTCGCGCAGGATTTCGGTACCGCCGATCATCACCAGCGCCGCAACGGCGATGCCGCCCAGCGAGCCCATGCCGCCCAGCACGACGATGGCAAGGATGATCGCCGATTCCAGGAAGACGAAGGATTCCGGGCTGACGAAACCTTGCCGTGCGGCAAAGAACGAACCGGCAAAGCCACCAAACATGGCGCCGGTGGCAAAGGCGGTCAGCTTGGTGGTGGTGGTGTTGATGCCGAGCGAGCGGCAGGCGATCTCGTCCTCGCGCAGGGCCTCCCAGGCGCGCCCGACCGGCAGGCGGCGCAGCCTGATGGTGACGAACGCGGTGAGGAAGCAGAGCCCCAGGATCAGGTAATAGAGGAAGATCTTGTAGTAGGCGCCCGACTGGGCGATGCCGAGCACCTTGGCGATGTAGTTCGGGTCCGAGACGTTGAACGACATCAGGCCGAAGAAGGTGACCTTGGGGATGCCGGAAATGCCGGCCGAGCCGTTGGTCACTTCGCGCCAGTTGATCAGCACCAGGCGGATGATCTCGCCGAAGGCCAGCGTGACGATCGCCAGATAGTCACCGCGCAGGCGCAGCACCGGAAAGCCGAGCATCACGCCCCAGAACGCGGCCATCATGCCGGCGGCCGGCAGCAGGATCCAGAACGACAGTCCGAAATGCGTGCCGAGCAGCGCATAGGCGTAGGCGCCGACCGCGTAGAACGCGACGTAGCCGAGGTCAAGCAGGCCGGCGAGGCCGATGACGATGTTCAGGCCCCAGGCCAGCATGACATAGATCAGGATCTGGATGCCGAAATTGTCGACCCATTTCAGCGAGCCTTGAAAGCCGACCAGCAGAACGATCACGATCGGATACACCAGAAGCACGCCGACGCCGATCTTGTTGAAGTTCCGGCGCAGGAAGCCGGGCGCCGTCACGGCGGCGGCGGGAGCCTGAGCCTTTTCCGCCTTCGCCCGCTCCATCGCCGGCTGCGCGAAGCCGACATAGAGGAAACGGCCGACGGCGGTGAGGATGACCACCGCGGCAAGCAGGCCCCAGCGCTGCACCAGGATCAGCTCGTTCGAGATGTTCTGATCGGTCTTCAGGCCGATGAACAGGACGAACAGGCCAAGCGAAATGGCACCGGCATAAAACGCCTCCCGAAGGGCGCGTTGAATGGGCGTGGCGACGACGTCGCGCTCCGGAGTAACGGTAACCGCCATGATCTCAGACCTTTTCGACTTCTGGCCGGCCCAGAATGCCGGAAGGCAGGAAGATCAGCACGATCGCCAGGATGGAGAAGGCGGCGACGTCCTTGTAGTCGATCGAGAAATAGGCAGACCACATGCTCTCGATGAAGCCGATCAGGAGCCCACCGAGCACGGCGCCCGGTAGCGAACCGATGCCGCCGAGAACGGCCGCGGTGAACGCTTTGACACCCGGCGTGAAGCCGTCGGAAAACACCACCACGCCGTAGTACATCAGGAACAGCGTACCGGCGACGGCGGCCAGCGCGGCGCCCATGATGAAGGTGATCGAGATGGTGCGGTCGACGTCGATGCCGAGCAGCGCCGCCATCTTGCGGTCCTGTTCACAGGCGCGCTGCGCTCGACCGAGCGCGGTCCTGTTGACCAGATACCAGAAGATCGCCAGCAGGATCGCGGTGACCACGACGATGATGATCTGCTTCAGCGACACGCTGACGCCAGCGATCTCGTAGACCTTGGACACCATCGGCGGGACCGGCTTGTTGCGCGGGCCCTGCGTCACCTGGACGAAGTTGGACAGCGCGATCGACATGCCGATGGCGGTGATCAGCGGCGCCAGCCGGAACGACCCGCGCAGCGGCCGGTACGCCACCTTCTCGATCGTCCAGTTGTAGAGGCTGGTGAGCAGCATCGCGACGACCATCATGATCAGCAGTGCGATGACGATCGGCACCGAATAGAACAACGCACCGAGGATGAGGAAAACGATGAGGGCGGTGAAGGCGCCGACCATGAAGATATCGCCATGGGCGAAATTGATCATGCCGATGATGCCGTAGACCATCGTGTAGCCGATTGCTATCAGCCCATAGATCGATCCCAGCGTCAGCCCATTGATAAGCTGCTGGACAAAGTACTGCATGTGTACATGGCTCCCCTGGAATGTCGCCCATGCAGACGCATTCCTTTTCGTATTTCCCCTAGTCGTAAAGTTTCGAGCCCGGATTGCAACGTGATTTTTCAACCGTCATGCGTGTTTTGGCGGCACGCCATCCGATTGCCCTTTTTTCCCATCCGGCCCCTGGACTATCGCGGACCCTAGCATTGGCATAACGCAATGTCTTTGACGATTCGACCGCATCATGCGCTCCGTTTCGAAGAAATCGCCGTCAAAATTAGGTGATGAGAGGAATCGTTGCGTTCCTGACACGATCCGTTTTTTCACTGCATTGCTTTCCGCTGGGTCAGGTTTCCCTTTACTTGACCACAAAACCATGCGCGAACGGATCGCGGTCGTCGATGAAGATGGTGTTC
>NZ_JALJRL010000028.1:18402-62252 GCF_024519675.1 Mesorhizobium sp. Mes31
ACTTGACCACAAAACCATGCGCGAACGGATCGCGGTCGTCGATGAAGATGGTGTTCAATCCGGTCATCCACGCCCAACCGCCGATCGAGGGGACGATGACTCCTCCGGCTCAGTAGGCAGACCCGCCATTCTCGCTCAGGACATGCCGCTCGGTGCCATCAAGGGGAGGGTTGAATACGCTGACTAGGATCATATCGCCGGCAGCGTCGGCACGCAGATAGTGATCGTCATGTTCATTGAGCACATAGATCGTGCCCGGTTCGATACGATGCACTTCACCGGACATGTCTTCGACTTCACCGGAGCCGGCGACGCAGTAGCAGGCCTCCAAATGCCGCCGATAGTGGAGACGTGATTCGCTGCCTGCCCGCACGACGGTATGACAGACAGTGAACCCCATGCCGTCCTTTTGTGTCAGCAGGCGATGGCTGGTGCCATTGCCCCAATCAACGAAGAAGTCAGATTTTTCTACATCAACCAATTGTCTTGTAAACATGATCTCTCCCGCCGCGGCCATTGAACTGGAGTGCTGAACGCCTCCAGGATCGGGCTGCAGGAGTGCCGCAACGTATGCGGGCTTTCAAATGATTGCTTCTCACCTGATATGTTAGTAAATTTTACATATGAAATATGTCCCGCTCAACGCCGTCCGTGCTTTCGAGGCCGCTGCGCGCCATTTGAGTTTCTCCGCTGCCGGCGAGGAACTTCATGTCACGCACCCGGCCATCAGCCACCAGATAAGGCGGCTGGAGGAGTGGCTGGGCGTGTCCCTCTTCCACCGGGATGCGCGCAAGGTACGACTGACGGATGCTGGGATGATCCTTCAGGCATCGGCGAGCGAGGCACTTGCCGAACTCGGCGCCACGTGCCGGCGCATTCGGCGCAATGCAGCTGTGGCGACCGTTTCCGTGGGGTGCATACCTTCCATTGCCAGCCGCTGGCTCGTGCCCCGCCTGCCGGACTTCAGCGCCAGCCATCCCGATATCGGCATGCGTGTCGCTTACGCCCGGGCAGAGGAGAGGCTCGGCGATGGTGAGAGCGATGTGCTGATCACGCTTGGAGCCGATCCGACGCCCGGCGTTACCAGTCTCAAGCTCTTTTCGCGCCTGAACCGGCCGGTGTGCAGCCCCCACTACTTCGCCGGCAACGACTATCTGCGAACACCTGCCGGGATCGCTGGCGCCGACCTGCTGCATGACGAGAACCGCGAAGGCTGGCGGGAGTGGTTCTCCGAAGCCGGACTACCCAATTTCGATGTAGGCAACGGACCCGTCTTCGCCGACTTCAACATTCTTGCAACGGCGGTCATCGCCGGTCACGGTGTGGCGCTTTGTCCAGTCGACGTTTTTCGTGACGAGTTGAAGCGCGGCGACCTGATCGTCTTGTCGCAGGTCGCAACCAACCGCGACAAGGGCTACTTCCTGACGCTGTCGGTGGATGCCTCGCCCGCCGCGCTTACCTTCGCCGACTGGTTCCGCCAGGCGGTCTCGGTCGATGCCGGGACAGACGATCAGCAGGTCTGAACGTGCGGTATCACTTGACCACAAAACCATGCGCGAACGGATCGCGGTCGTCGATGAAGATGGTGTTCAATCCGGTCATCCGCGCCCAGCCGCCGATCGAGGGAATGATGGCCGGTTTGCCGGCAACGGTGGCGTCCTTTTCGACCTTGCCCTTGAACAGCGAACCGATGATCGATTCATGGACGAAGCTGTCGCCGGCCTTGAGTTTGCCCTTGGCGTGAAGCTGCGCCATGCGCGCCGAGGTGCCGGTGCCGCAAGGTGAGCGGTCGATCGCCTTGTCGCCGTAGAAGACGGCATTGCGTGCGTCGGCTCCCCCCATCGTGGGCTTCCCGGTCCACAGCATGTGCGACAGCCGGTTGATATCAGGGTTTTCCGGATGCACGAAGGAGTACTTTTCGTTGAGCCGTTGCCTCACCACCGGGCTCCAGGCGATGAAGTCGCCCGCCGAATAGTCGGCCATGTCGCGGTAGTTCTTCTGCGGCTCGACGATGGCGTAGAAATTGCCGCCATAGGCGACGTCGACGGTGATTTCGCCGAGTTGCGGGCATTCGACCGTCAACCCTTCGGCGTAGAGGAAGGACGGCACGTTGGTGATGCGCACCTCCTCGACATAATCGCCGACCTGCTTGTATTCGGCGATCACCAGACCGGCCGGCGTGTCGAGCCTGAGCACGCCCGGTGTCTTCGGCTTGATGAGACCGTGCTCGATGGCCATCGTCACCGTGCCGATCGTGCCGTGGCCGCACATCGGCAGGCAGCCCGAGGTTTCGATGAACAGGATGGCGATGTCGCAATCGTCGCGCGTCGGCGGATAGAGGATCGAGCCGGACATCACGTCATGACCACGCGGCTCGAACATCAGCCCGGTGCGGATCCAGTCATATTCGGCCAAGAAATGCGCCCGCCGCTCCATCATCGTCGACCCCTGCAGCAGCGGGCCGCCGCCGGCGACCAGCCGCACCGGATTGCCGCAGGTGTGGCCGTCTATGCAGAAGAAGGATTTCTTGGCCATGACGCTCCTCGAAAAAATCAAAACCGCAGTGGACTGAAGGGGGCCAGATCGATCGCCAGAGTCTGCCCCAGGACGAGTTCGCGGATCAACCGCCCGGTTGCCGCCGCCTGGGTCAGGCCGAGATGGCCGTGGCCGAAGGCATAGACCACCGACCGGCCTCCTGGCGCGCGACCTATGACGGGCACCGAATCCGGCAGTGAGGGACGAAACCCCATCCATTCGCGCCCGCCCGAGGGATTGAGCCCCGGCAGGAACTTCTGCGCCTTCTGCAGCAGCGCCTTCGAGCGGTCATAGTTGGGCGGCCGTTCGATGCCGCCCAGTTCGACGGCGCCGCCGACACGCAGGCCCGTCTCCAGCGGTGTGATGACGAAGCCATGCCCGGAAAAGATCAGCTGCCGCTTCACGTCGAAGGCGCTCTTGGGCAAGGTCGTGTTGTAGCCGCGCTCGGTTTCCAGCGGAATGCGATCGCCAAGCTGCCGCGCCAAGAGGTGCGACCAGGCGCCGGCGGCAACCACGAGCTGCTTCGCATGCCTGGTCGTGCCATCGGCTAGCGTCAGTGTCGCGCCATCCTGGTCCGCCGCGACCCGGTCGATGCGGGCCATTTCAAAGCGGGCGCCCTTCGCCTCGGCGTAGGCCCACACCGCCTTGCCGAGCAGCTTTGGATCGGCGACCGTCTTCCAGCCCGGCACGAAGGTGCCCTTGACGAAGCGCGGAGACAGGCCCGGCTGCAAGCCCGCCAGACTCTCGCCCTCGACATGGCGAAAGCCGATACCAAAGCGTTCGCGCGCGGCCCAGCCCGGCAGCGAGGCGCGGAATTCGGTTTCGCTTTCGTAGAGTTCGAGCGAGCCATCCTCGCGCAGCATCGGCCGCGTGCCGGAGCGATCGAGCAGGCCCATCCATTCCGCCTCGGCGAGCTTCATCATGCCCGCCTGAGCGGCGAGGCCCGCCTCGTATTTTTCCGGCGCGCCGGCGCGCCAGAAGCGGATCAGCCAAGGCAGAAGCGTGGGCAGGTAGGCTGGCGGGATGCTGAGTGGTCCGAGCGGATCGGCCAGCCATTTCGGCAGCTGCCGGATCATGCCCTTGTGCGCCAGCGGCAGCACATCGGAGAAGGCAAAGGCAGCGGCGTTGCCGGAGCTCGTCTCCTCGCAGATGCCCGTCCGATCGAAGATGGTGACCTTGCGCCCCGCCTCGGTGAGGAAGGCGGCGGCGCAGATGCCGATGATGCCGCCACCGATGATGGCGACGTCGAGTTGGGTGCCGCTTTCGCCGCTCACGTGCGGCCACCCGTCTTGTGGTGAGGGAGCATATGAACGAACCCTATGCGAACGCCAAGGACTACAACCTCAAAACTTCGGCAGCGTCGGCCGCACCGCGAGCGCGTCCTTGATGATCTTTTCGACTGCCTTGCGGCGTTCGCCCGACAGCGGCTGGCGCGGCATGCGCACGCGATCGTTGGTTTGAATGGCGAACACTTCGGCAAGCTTGATGTTCTGCACCAGATAGGTCGAGACGTCGAGATCGAGTAGCGGCCGGAACCAGCGGTAGATGGCGAGCGCCTCCTCGCGACGGCCCTGCTGCATCAGCTGGTAGATGGCGACGGTCTCGCGCGGGAAGGCGGTGACCAGCCCGGCCACCCAGCCGATGGCACCGACCGACAAAGCCTCGAAGGCGAGATTGTCGACGCCGGTGAACAGATCGTAGCGGCTGCCGAGGCGATTGATGATCTCGGTCGAGCGGCGGATGTCGTCGGAGGATTCCTTGATGGCGACGAAGCGCTTGTCCGATGCCAGTTCCTCCATCTGGTCGACGGTGACGTCGACGCGGTAGGCGAGCCGGTTGGAGTAGATCATGACGGGCAGGTCGCCGGCCTCGGCGACGGCGCGTAGCGCTGCGACCGTCTCTTCCGCATTGGTGTGGTAGATCGGGCTCGGCACAACCATCAGGCCATTGGCGCCCTCCTTGGCGGCGCGCCGGGCGATGCTGGCGGCTTCACGCGTGCCGGCCTCGTTGACCGTCAGCAGCACCGGCTTCTTGCCGGCGACCTTCTGTGCGGTCTTCAGAACCTCGATCTTCTCGTCATGGGAAAGCATCGGCCCTTCGCCAAGCGATCCGCAGACGATGATGCCGTCGCAGCCGGCCTCCATCTGCAGGCCAAAGCAGCGCTCCATCTCGGCATGGTCGAGGCGGTCGTCCGCGGTGAATTTGGTCGTAACGGCGGGGAAAACTCCGGTCCACATGGTCATTGCTCCATCTGATATATCAGCCGTATATCTGTTAAGAAACCGTCTGTCAATGCGGATTCTCCTGTGATATATCTAAAATATATCAAGAGAGCGCGTTTGATATCCATGGAAGCAAGCATCGCATCCGAGCCGGCGGCGGCCAAAGCCTACCGTGTGCTGGAGCACATGATCGTCACGCTGGAGCTGGCGCCGGCGAGCTTCGTCACCGAGGGCACCCTCATCGAGAGGCTGGCGCTTGGCCGCACGCCGGTGCGCGAGGCGATCCAGCGGCTGGCCTGGGAAGGGCTGCTTGACGTGCGGCCGCGCGCCGGCATCGCGATCGCGCCGCTCCATCCCGGCGACTGGCTGCGCGTGCTCGACGCGCGCCGCGGCGTCGAGGTGGTCCTGGCCCGTTCGGCTGCCCGCTTCGTCACCCGCGAAGCCGCCGACCTGTTTCATGAAGCCGCCCTTGCCATGCAGAAGGCGGTGATCTCGGGCAACGTCCTTGCCTTCATCCAGGCAGACAAGGCGCTCGACGAGGCGCTGGCGCTCGCCGCCGACAACCCGTTCGCTGCCCGGCTTGCGGCACCATTGCAAACCCACAGCCGCCGCTTCTGGTTCCGCTACAAGGCCGACACCGGCCTTGCCGAATCCGCCGAACACCATGTCGCGTTGATCCGCTCGATCCTCGACGGCGACGAGGAGGCCGCCGCTAAGGACGCCAAGCGCCTGATGGCGCTGCTGCGCGGCCATGCCGAAGTGGCTGCAACGCGCTGATCGGGCGGTTCAGATCCCTTGCGCCGGTACGGTGACCGTGTCGGTATTCTCCCATCCCTCACCGGTCGCAAAGATGCAGCTCCGGCCCTGCACGTCGGTTACCAGCATGGACCATGTCCCACTTGCCGAGACATAGACCTCGACAATGGCAACTTGCCCGACCACACCGTAGCCGATCTGCTTTTGTTGGAAGGCCTGCGCCAGTCCCGCGACGAGATCACCGTGGCCGCCACAGACCAATTGCGCCTGTGCGGACAGCGTCGACACCGCCAGCGCGGCGCCGGTCGCGGCTATCCTGACCCATCGAAACGAAAATGTGTGTGCCATTTGGCACCTCCTTCGCCTTCACGGTCCGGCAAAGGGAGGCACATGGGCAGCCTCAATATGCCGGAACGTTCCAAGCCGGGTCCGACGTTTTCATCACGTCACTCCTTCTGGTTTCCGGTCTGTCGTCGGGGAATTTCTATCGCATTCCCTGGATTCGATATGGTGAGGTCCCGATTCGAAAACAAGCACCATTTCGGCCCTTGCGGCGTACTGCGAGCCGACGATCCGCGTCAGGTTCCGGCAGGTTCGCGAAGTGCCGCCCATTTCAGCAGGGCGTCGAGGGCCGGGCATAGCGCCTGCCCCCAGTCGGTCAGGCAGTATTCGACCTTCGGCGGCACCTGGTGGTGCACGATGCGGCGCACGATGCCGTCGCCCTCCATCTGTCTCAGCTGCTGGATCAGCATCTTCTGCGAGATCGCCGGGATCGCCCGCTCGAGATCGGAGAAGCGCAGCACCTTGCCGCCGAACAGGTGAAACAGGATCACCAGCTTCCAGCGGCCCTCGAGGATGCGCAGCACATTCTCCACACCGCTCGCCGCGGATAACGGTGTCAGTGCCTCGACCTTACCTTCTGGTAAGTACCTTACTTTTTCGTCGGTTCTTGTCATTTTCTCAGCATACCGCATTTTAGGAACCGGACAAGCGCCGTGGACTTCGAGGCGACGGCAGAAACCGGAGATGAAACCATGACCGCAGAACTTCCGCAGCCGCTGATCGACTATTTCGCTGCCAAGAACAGGCACGATATCGACGCCATGCTAATGCCCTTCTCGTCGGAGGCCACGGTCAAGGACGAAGGCGAAACCCATCGCGGCTCGATCGCCATCCGCGACTGGATGGAGGCAACGACACGCAAATACCGGGTGACGGTCGAGGTCGCCGATGCGATCGCCAATGGCAATGCATGGCGGATCGCCGGCATCGTCTCGGGCAATTTCCCCGGCAGCCCGGCTACGCTCCACTACAACTTCACGCTGGCAGATGATCGGATCAAGCGGTTGGAGATAGGCGCATGACCATCCCCTGGAAATTCACGGTCGACGATCAGGAATTTTGCCGGCAAGCGCGTTCTGGTCACCGGCGGCACCAAAGGTGCCGGCGAAGCCATCGTGCGCAGGCTTTCGGCGGCAGGCGCAGCCGTTCTCACCACCGCCCGCTCGGCGATCCCCGAAGCGCTGTCGCGGACGCTGTTCGTGCCGGCCGATGTAAGTACCTTGGCGGGCACCGAAACAGTGGCCGCGGGTGTCATGGAACAGCTTGGCGGCATCGACATCATCGTGCACAGCGTCGGCGGTCCGAAGAGTCCCGGTGGAGGATTTGCCGGACTGACGGAGCAGACCTGGCAGGAGGAACTCAGCCTCAACCTGCTCGCCGCGGTGCGGCTCGACCGCATGCTTGTACCGCATATGGTCGAGCAAGGCTCAGGCGCGATCGTCCACATATCGTCGATCCAGCGCCGCCTGCCACTGCATGAATCCACCATCGCCTACGCAGCGGCGAAGGCAGCCCTTTCAACCTATAGCAAGGCGCTGTCCAAGGAACTCGGCCCGAAAGGCATTCGGGTCAACAGCGTGGCGCCGGGCTGGATCCACACCACCGCGTCGGAGGCGATGGTGAAGCGGCTGGCTGCCCATTCCGGTTCGGACGAGGAAACCGCCCGCCAGGGCATCATGGATGCGCTGGGCGGCATCCCGATCGGCCGGCCGGCATGGCCGCACGAGGTCGCCGAGCTGGTGGCGTTCCTTGTCTCGGACCGCGCCTCGGCGATCCACGGCGCCGAATACGTCATCGATGGCGGCACCGTTCCGACCGTGTAGTGCCATGCAAAAGAAAAGGGCGCGACAAAGCCGCGCCCTCAACTCGGTGGAAGTAGATGTCAGACCTCAGTTCATCGTCGGGATGACGAACTCGGCACCATCCTTGATGCCGGACGGCCAGCGCGACGTCACCGTCTTGGTCTTGGTGTAGAAGCGGAACGCGTCCGGGCCGTGCTGATTGAGGTCGCCGAAGGACGATGCCTTCCAGCCACCGAAGGTGTAATAGGCGATCGGCACCGGGATCGGCACGTTGACGCCGACCATGCCGACCTGGACCCGTGAGGCGAAGTCGCGCGCGGCGTCACCGTCGCGGGTGAAGATGGCGACGCCATTGCCCATCTCGTGGTCGTTGGCGAGCTTGATCGCGCTCTCATAGGTCGGCGCCCGCACCACCGAGAGCACCGGTCCGAAGATCTCTTCCTTGTAGATGCGCATGTCTGATGTCACGTTGTCGAACAGGCAGCCGCCCATGTAGTAGCCGTCCTCGTAGCCCTGCATGGAGAAGCCGCGGCCGTCGACGACCAGCTTGGCGCCTTCCTTGACGCCGGTGTCGACATAGCCCTTGACCCGTTCAAGCGCCTGCGCCGTCACCAGCGGGCCGAAATCGGCGGACGAATCCGTCGACGGGCCGACCTTCAGGCTCTCGACGCGCGGGATCAGCTTTTCCATCAGCCGGTTGGCCGTGTCATTGCCGACCGGGACGGCCACCGAGATCGCCATGCAGCGCTCGCCGGCCGAGCCGTAGCCGGCGCCGATCAGCGCGTCGACGGTCTGGTCCATGTCGGCGTCGGGCATGATGATCATGTGGTTCTTGGCGCCGCCGAAGCACTGCACGCGCTTGCCGGCGGCGGTGCCGCGCGAATAGATGTAGTGGGCGATCGGCGTCGAGCCGACGAAGCCGATGGCCTTGATGTCGGGATCGTCGAGGATCGCGTCGACGACGTCCTTGTCGCCGTTGACGACGTTGAGGATGCCCGCCGGCAGACCTGCCTCGAGGAACAGTTCGGCGATGCGCATCGGCACGCCGGGGTCACGCTCCGACGGCTTCAGGATGAAGGCATTGCCGCAGGCGATGGCCGGCGCGATCTTCCACAGCGGGATCATCGCCGGGAAGTTGAACGGCGTGATGCCAGCGACGACGCCGAGCGGCTGGCGCATCGAGTAGACGTCGATGCCGGGGCCGGCGCCGTCTGTGAATTCACCCTTCATCATATGCGGGGCGCCGATGCAGACCTCGACCACTTCGAGGCCGCGCTGGATGTCGCCCTTGGCGTCGGCGATGGTCTTGCCGTGCTCGCGGGCCAGGATATCGGCCAGTTCGTCATAGTCGCGGGCGACCAGTTCGAGGAATTTCATCAGCACGCGCACGCGGCGCTGCGGGTTGGTTGCGGCCCATTTGGGCTGTGCCGCCTTGGCGTTCTCGACCGCCGCGCGCAGTTCGGCTTGCGAAGCCAGCGCCACCGTGCCGCGCACCGAGCCGTCCATCGGCTGCATGACATCCTGCTTGCGGCCGCTGGTGCCGGCGACACGCTTGCCGCCGATGAAATGACCGTATTCGATCATGATTTCTCTCCCTTGTTTGTGATGGCGCATTGTCCGCCTTTACGGGGTCGATGGCAACGCGAGCCAGAACGCAACCGTTGTGCGGAAAATAGATAACAGTTGACGGGGGAGCATCAATTCTCGCAAAATGATAAGGTGCAACTTACCACCACGCGGACTTGAGAGATTGAGTTACTTCACGCTCCGGGACCTTCCCCATGAACTGGGATGACGTCCGCATCTTCCTGGCGGTGGCGCGCGCCGGCCAGATCCTTGGCGCCGCCAGGCGGCTGGAGCTCAACCACGCCACCGTGTCGCGCCGCATCGCCGCGCTCGAGGATGCGCTGAGGACCAAGCTGTTTCGCCGGCTGACCACCGGCAGCGAATTGACGCCCGCCGGCGAGCGCTTCCTCGACATTGCCGAGCGCATGGAGGGCGACATGATCGCCGCGCGTTCGACCGTCGCGGGCGAAGGCGACGATGTCTCCGGCACGGTGCGCATCGGTGCCCCGGACGGGTTTGGTGTCGCCTTCCTGGCCAAGCGGCTCGGTGCGCTGACCGCATTGCACCGCGAACTGACGATCCAGCTGGTGCCGGTGCCACGCTCCTTCTCCCTGTCGCGCCGGGAGGCCGACATCGCCATCACCGTCGAGCGGCCGACGGAGGGCCGGCTGGTGGCGGGAAAGCTGGTCGACTACTCGCTCGGCCTGTTTGCCTCGCGCGCCTATGCGCAAGCGCACGGCTTGCCCAAGACAGCCGCCGAACTTGGCCAGCACACCCTCATCGGCTATGTGCCGGACCTCATCGTCAGCCCCTCGCTCGACTACGCGGCCGAATTCAGCCCCGACTGGCGCACCAGCTTCGCCATTTCCTCGGCGCTCGGCCAGGCCGAGGCGGTGCGCTCAGGCGCCGGCATCGGCATCCTGCATACCTTCGTCGCCCGCTCGATGCCGGAACTGCTGTCCGTCGACGTCGTCGCCCCCATCCGCCGTGCCTACTGGCTGGTCTATCATGAATCGGTCAGGCCGCTGCGCCGCGTCCAGATCGTCGCCAGCTTCATCTCCAAGGCGGTCGAGCGCGAGCGAAACCTGTTCGTTTAGACATGCCGCCTTTTCCTCGCCACAAAATCGATGACTGTGACACCGGGCGCGCAATTCTGCCGGTCGCCCGGTGGAATTGCGCGCCATGGGGTGGGAAATCCAGGAAGCTGCCGGATAGACATGCGAGCCGTTCTTGCCATCCTGCCGCTGCTCTTCTTTTCGGCCTGCGCCAATCCGTGGACGAAGGTGCCGGAAGCCGAATTGCCCAAGCCGATCCGTGCCGCGATGGCCCGGCCCTCGCCTCTCGTCTTCGGCAATTATTGCGGCCCCGGCACCCGCACCGGCGATCTGTCGGCCCGGCCGGTCGACCGCCTTGATGCGGCTTGCCGGACCCATGACGCCTGCTACATCGCCCGCCACGACCATTGCGACTGCGACGGCACCCTCATCGCCTCGGCCAAAGCGATCCGCGACGACAAGACGGCGCCGCGCAAAATGCGCGGCGAGGCGGAACTCCTGATCGCCACCTTTGCCATTCCCGTCTGCAAGGTCTTCCCGCAAGGTTTCATGCCGCCGCGCGACCCGGCGCAACTGAACGCCCTGAAGGCCGGAGCCGCTGGGTGAACGGCCGGGCATCCTTCGCCCTCGCCCTGTTTGGCCTGGCGCTCACGCTGCTTGCCGGCTGCACCAGCGCTGGCCGCGATGCCTGCGACGTCCTGCAAGGCGAAAAAGCCTGCGCGCGTCCTTCGCTGTCGGCTGGCACATTCGGACCGCGGGTCGCCGCCGCGCAATTCTTCGGCGACGCCGGCGCCAGCGACTACGAGAAGCGGTTCCTAGCGCTGCTCGCCCACAACCAGGTCGGTGCCATGGATCGCGCCAATGGCACCGGTCCTTTCGGTCACGATTATCATGACATCCGCAACGGCAACTTCCAGGCGACCTACCGGACGCTGCGGCAACTGGCCGCGCCGGTTGCCGAAACGCATCTGCCACCGGCCGGCAGCGACACCGGCGAGGGCCATTTCGACGGACGCTGGCGGGTGTCGCGGCAGACCCTCTACATCGATGCGGCGGCGCGGCCTTCGGCACCGAAGATTTTCGAGTTTTCCGGTCTGCAGGCGCGCAGCGTCGAGATCGTGCTGCGCCAGGCTGGCACGCGGCCGGCCGACATCGAGGGCACATGCGACGGTGCGTTGGCGATCCGCGCCGGCGGCGGTTCACGCACCATCGCCATGGGCACGGCATTCCGCTTTCGCTTGTCCGGCGAGGACGACACGGTCAGCCTGTTCCCGAGCGAGACCCTGAACCGCTGCAGCCTCGGCGTCCGCTCGAATCTGGCCCCGTCCGGCGCTCCGCTCACCATCCTGCGCGAAGAGATCGCCGACCCGGCGCTCGCTGCCTTCGACAGTCGCTACCAACGCTGCCCGACGCCCGACGCCGCAGGCCTCGACCCCCTTGGCCGGGCGTTCTATGCCAGCCGCTGGCTGTCGCAGACCTGCGCCTTGCCGATCGGAAAACCGCGCCTGCTGCGCAAGTCGCGTGACGGCTTCAATGCCAAGGTCGAGGCGCTGATGGGCGCGCCGCTGTCGGACAGCGCCATCGACAAGGGCGATCCGGACCTGCCTCTCGATTTCTCGAAGGCCCCAAGACTCAAGCTGATCTATCTGTCGTCGCTGGAGTTCAAGGCGGATTTTTCCGGCCGCATCATGGAACGGCTGATCCGCCACCATGCCGCCCTTGGCACCAAGGTGCGCATCATGGTCACCGACGTGCTGGAACGCGAGAAGGATGACGCCCTGCTGCACCGGCTGGCGGCCGAATTCCCCAATGTCGAGTTGCAGGAATATCGCTGGCGGGCGGACCAGGGCGCGCCGATCGACGAGCAGCTGTCGCAATTGCACAAGACCCATCATGTCAAGATGCTGGCCACGCTGGCGCAGGACCCTGGCCGCTCGCGCGTCATCATCGGCGGCCGCAACATCCATGACGGCTTCCTGTTCCACCAGCCGATCGACCTGTCGCGCTATCCGGACCTGCAGCAATACGGCAAGACCGACGGGTTTTCGCTGAACTACTATTCGAACTGGAGCGACTTCGACATCGAGTTCGCCGACCCGGCCACGGTCGAGATGCTCGCGGCGCATCTGTCGACATTGTGGTTGCGCGACGCCGACACCAACATTGCGCGCCCCTTCTCCATTCCGGTCCGTTCCGATGGCCGCCGCCCGCCGGGCACGGCGCGGCACTTCATTTCCGTGCCCTACGAGGACGGCCATGCGCTGGAGGATTACTTCGTCGAACTGGTCGACGCCGCCCAGCACCATATCCAGATCGTCAATCCCTACCTCAACCTGACGCCGAAGCTTGACCTCGCCTTCGACCGGGCACTGGCCCGTGGCGTCAGGATCGACATTATCGGCCGCATCGATCTCAAGGGCGATATCGGCGGCAAATTTCTCACCGCGCTCAACAAGCTGTTCGTCGAGGAATATGGCGACCGCATCAACATCCGCGAGTTCAAGGCGCCCGATGTCGTGCTGCATTCCAAGATCATGATGATCGACGAACGGCTGGTCGCCATCTCATCGGTCAATCTCAACAACCGCAGCTTCTTCCACGACTCGGAGAACGGCATGATGGTCCTGGACCCGGCGTTCTACGCCAGGATGAAGCCGATCTATGACGACTATCTCGCCCACTCGAACCCGGTCGCCACCAAGGTGACGATACCGTGGGCCTATCGCCTGCTGTTCGACGAGGACTGGGTCAAGCAGGCGTTCTGACCTCTCCGCTATCGCAGATAGCGCTCCTGCGCCAGGGCGCGGACATCGATGTCCGGTACCCGGCTGGAGATGATGTCGGCCAGCACCTTGCCGGAGCCGCAGGCCATGGTCCAGCCGAGCGTGCCATGGCCGGTGTTGAGATAGAGGTTGGAAAGCTCGGTGCGGCCGATCAGCGGCGGGCCATCCGGCGTCATTGGCCGCAGCCCGCACCAGAACGTCGCCTCCCGCATGGCGCCGGCGCCCGGAAAGAGATCGCCGACCGAGTGTTCCAGCGTGCGCCGCCGTGATTCGTGCAGCCTGAGGTCGAAGCCGGAAATCTCGGCCGTACCGCCGACCCGGATACGGTCGCCAAGCCGGGTGATCGCCACCTTGTAGGTCTCATCCATCACCGTCGACACCGGAGCGGCGGCGGCATCCTGGATCGGCACGGTGATCGAATAGCCCTTGACCGGATAGACCGGGATCGGCCGCTTCACCCGGCGCATGAACGCCGCCGAGTAACTGCCCAACGCCATCACATAAGCATCGGCGGCTTTCCAGCCCTTGCTGGTTGAGAGATTGGCGATGCGGTTGCGGCTGCGGATGACGCGCCAGATGGTCACGTCGTATTCGAACTTGACGCCGCGCGCCACGCAAAGCTCGGTCAGCCTGTCGGTGAACATCTTGCAGTCGCCGGTCTCGTCGCCCGGCAGCCTGAGGCCGCCGACGAATTTCTCGCGCACCCCGGCCAGCGCCGGCTCAGCCCCGATGCAGCCGTCCTGGTCGAGGATTTCATAGGGCACGCCATATTTCTTCAGCACCTCGACATCGCCGGCGGTGCCATCGAGCTGCTTTTGCGTACGGAACAGCTGCAGCGTGCCCTGGGTGCGCTCGTCATAGGCGATGCCGGTCGCTTCGCGCAGTGCCTTCAGCGTGTCGCGGCTGTACTCGGCCAGCGGCACCATGCGCGATTTGTTGATCGCATAGCGCTCGGCCGTGCAGTTGCGCAGCATCTTGACCAGCCATGTCCACATATGCGGGTCGAAGGCCGGCCGCACCACCAGCGGGCCATGCTTCATCAGCAGCCATTTGATCGCCTTCAGCGGAATGCCCGGCCCGGCCCAGGGCGAGGCATAGCCGGGCGAAATCTCGCCGGCATTGGCGAAGCTGGTTTCCAGCGCCGGGCCTTTCTGGCGGTCGATCACCGTCACCTCGTGGCCGGCCTCGGCGAGATAATACGCCGTGGTCACCCCGATCACGCCACTGCCCAGCACCATGATTTTCATCATTCACTCCTTGCCGCGCCACGTCCTTCAGGACGCCGACGGACGCGGCCACATTTCCGATTTGCGCATGATCCCTTGCGAAAATCGATGCCGATTTTCGAGACCATGCGCCGTTGCCCATTCACGCCGCCGAGGGACCGGGGTCGTCGTCCTCTGTCTGCCGCATTCCGGCTCTCTCGCCAAGAGGCTGCCTGTCGGCCGCGGCGCTGTAGACGAGGGTGAGCCCATGCGGTCGCCTCACCTCGGCGCGGGATTTCTCCTTGACTGCCCGCCGCGCGGCCTCCGGCTGGTAGAGCACGGCCTTGATCAGGATCGACTCACGCCTGCCGTCGGGATATTCGATCGATGTCGTCTGGCCCTGAGCCATGCCGAGCATGCAGAGCCCGCGCCGCGTTGCGACCGACAGGCTGGAGCCGACCGGCCCGCGAACCTCGTTTTGCACCAGGGTTCGCGTCTCGGCAGGGCCGGCATCGATACGAAACACCACTCTGCTGTTCAACGTGACGATATCGGGTCCGACCGCATCGATCGCGACGACATCGGCGGTTGAAAGCTTGTGCTCGAGCATGTGCACGATCGGATCCGCGAATGCCCGCCGGCGCTCCAGCATGACTTCGAGGACGGCGAAGTCCTTCGTCGTCAGACGGCAATTCGTGCTTGTCATCACCGCCTCCACACTCACGACCGCTGCTGGCCGGAGGCGGGCATGTCGACGGCTTCGACAGTCACCGACAGTTCCCGGCCACCACGGCTGCTCCAGCACACCACCTGCCCGACGGTCGCACCGATGAGCGCCGTCCCCATTGGCGTCAGCACCGAGATCCTGTTTTCGGCAATGTCGGCCTCTCCCGGATAGACCAGCGTGATGCGCTGCGTGTTTCCGCCTTCGCCGCTGATTGTCACCGTGGAGCCCATTCGCACCACGTCGGCCGGCATTGCCGCGGCGTCCGTGACGACGGCCCGATCCATCTCCGAAAGCAGATCTTCGGCCGTCTCGAGCGCGCGGTCGAGATACGCTCTCGCCAGGCCCATCAGCCTGTCATGATCGGCATCGCTGACCAGCAGCTGGCTCTGTGGGCGCAGTCCTGTTGCATGTTGCATGGCAAACCTCATGAATTGGCGCATCGAACAGATGCGCGCTTGCCGCCGTGTCGATGGCGGCTCGATGAAAAGCCGACAGCCGCGAGGCCGTCTGGCTTGAGGATGGTGATGTCAGGTAGAGATGCCCCGGTTCGGACGGACGCCAAAAGGCGGCCGCGCCGGGGCTACGATCCCGCGATCGGGCAGACCCTGAACAAGGTTCTGATATGGGCGAGGTTGCTCATGCCCCGAACCTTGCCGACAGGCGTCCGCTTGTCAAGCGCGGCCAAAGCGCTCAACCGCCGACATAGTCCCGATGAAAGCGCGGGCCGAGGCTGGTCAGGATTTCATAGCCGATGGTACCGGCATGGCCGGCAGCGTCGTCGACGCTTTGCGAAGGGCCGAGCAGCTCGACGAGGTCGCCATCGCGAAGCTTGCCGGACGGCAAGGCGGATATGTCGAGAATGATCGAATCCATCGACACCCGCCCGAGGAAGGGCAACCGCACGCCTTCGAACCAGGCCGCGGACGCCGCGCGTCGATGCCAGCCATCGGCATAGCCAAGCGAGATCGTCGCGGCGGCGAGAGGAGCCGTTGTTTTGTACGTGTGGCCATAGCCGACACCAACGCCGGCCTCCAGCATCCGTGTCTGGACGACCTTGGCCTCCAGCCGCGCCACCGGCAGCATCGGGTTCGGCCTGGCCGGAGTCGGATTGATGCCGTAAAGCGCCGCGCCAGGCCGGGCGAGATCGTAGTGAAAGCGCTGCCCGAGAAAGATGCCGGACGAATTGGTGAGCGAGGCCGGCGCCTTCGGCAGCATCTTGCGCAGCCGCTCGAACGCCAGCCGCTGCCGCTCATTGGCCGGATGCTCCGGCTCGTCGGCGCAGGCCAGATGGCTCATCACGAAGCGGATGTCGATGCCCTCAAAGGCACGCGGATCGAGAGCGATGCGCTCGACGTCCCGTGGCGGCATGCCAAGCCGCGACATGCCGCTGTCGACCTGGATTGCCGCCGGCAGCTTCCGGCCGGCACGGCTGGCCGTCTCGCGCCAGGCGGCCAGTTGCGCGAGGCTGTTGACGACGGCGGAAAGGTCGGCCGCCGCGGCATCCGGCTCGGCACCGGGCGGAACGCCGTTCAACACGAAAATGGCAGGACCCGGCCCAAGCGAACGGCGCAAGGCGATACCCTCGCCCAGAAGCGCGACGAAGAAGACCTCGCAGCCTTCGCGCAGCAGCGCCACCGCCACCTGGCTCGCGCCAAGCCCGTACCCGTCGGCCTTGACCACGCCGGCGCAGCGCACACCGCCCAATTGCGCTTTCAGCCGCCGGTAGTTTTCACGGATCGCGCCAAGGTCGATGGTGAGGACGGCCCCAGCCGCCGCCTTGCTTGTGGCGGTGACGTCCTCGGACGGCGACTTGTTGGGGGCGTCGTTCATGGCGACCCTTCTAATGCATGTCGCCCAAAAGTGGCTTCGGTTTTGGGACAACGACATGCATGCAAACAAAGACCAAAGCGCGGCGCACAAATCCGTATCGGCGCGACGCGCTTTAGTGGCGGATAGACATCAATAGGACCCTCGGGTCAGCGCGGCAACTGCGGCCGTTTCAACCGCCGCCGATCGTCCAGCTATCGCACCAGATGCCGGAACGCCGCCACCACCTCTTCATAGACATGACGCTTGAACGGCACGATCAGGTCGGGAAGATCCTGCATCGGCCGCCATGACCATTTGTCGAATTCGGCGGTGTGGTTGCCCGGCGGTGGATTGATCTGGATCTCGCTGACATCGCCGTGGAAGCGGAAGGCGAACCATTTCTGCGTCTGGCCGCGATACCGCCCCTTATAGGCAACGCCGACGAGCTCATCCGGCAAATCGTAGTTGATCCAGCCCGGCGCCTCGGCCAGCAGCGACACGCCGCGCATGCCGGTCTCTTCATAGAGTTCGCGCTCCGCCGCCTGCAACGGCTCCTCACCCTTGTCGATGCCGCCCTGCGGCATCTGCCAGAGTTGCGTCGTGCCGGCGAATTCGCTGTCGGGTTCGGCAATACGATGCCCGACCCAGACCAGGCCATCGGCATTGAGGATCATCAGCCCGACACAAGGACGGTAGGGCAGCGTTTCGCGATCAATCTTTTTCTTCTTTGGCATCAGTCAGTCTTTCCAACCGTCTTGCGATCAGGCCGTGGCTAGCCTTTTTGCGGATCGATCGCCACCGCCGAAATCGGCACGATCTCGATGCCGCGTTTCTTGGCTTCGACTACCCAGGACGACACGGTGTCGACCGTCAGGTCGAACGCCGAGCCGATGCCGACGGCCGAGCCCTTGGCCCGCGCGGTCGCTTCGAGACTGTCCAGTTTCTTCAGGATGGCGCCACGATCCTGCACGGCATCGATCGCCGTGTCGCCGGAGACGAACGGCACGCCGTCCTTCAGCGCTAGGTCCGGTGCGAGGCTGCGCGCCGACGAGCCATCATCGATATAGGCGAGCCCACGTTTGCCGAGCTCAGCCATGAACGGCTCCATCGCCGCCGCGTCGGCGGAAAAGCGCGCGCCCATGTAGTTCATGACGCCGGTGTAGTTTGTCGTCCGCGACAGCGCCCAGTGCAGGTTCTTCAGATTCTCGTCCGCGCTTGCCGCCACCGTCAGCGTGTTGCGGCCCGGATTGACGTTGGGATAGTCGAACGGCTCGAGCGGCACCTGCATGACGATCTCGTGGCCGCTCTGCCTGGCGGCCTGCATCCAGCGGCCGATGCTGTTGCCTTGCGGCGCGAAGGCCAGCGTCACTTCCGGCGGCAGCCTGGCGATGGCCGCCTGGGTGCCGGTCTGCGAAACCGCGAGCCCGCCGATGACGATCGCCACGCGTGCGCCGCGCGCGCCGGACCAGGGCCGCGCATAGACGTCGAACGGCCGCCGGCCATCGGCGGCGCGCACGGGCAACGGCCCGCCGTCGCTGGCTTCGATCAGCGCCTTGTCTGGAATATGTGCGATCTTCAGGTTCTGGCCGATGGTCGACGGATCGTGGATGACGATGGATGCCTTGGGCGGACCATCGCCCTCTTCCGTCTGCACATGAATGATCTGCGGCCCGCCCGTCTTTGTCGGCGTCTCCGCCTTTGGCGCGGCGACCGGAGCCAGCGCGGCCGGCGCTGCGGCAGGTTCGGCGACCGCGGTCACTTTCGGTGTCGAAACGGCAACCTCTTGCGGCTTTCGAAACGGCTTTTCCCTGAGCGCAATCGCACCGGACACGCCGACCACCGCGAGCACGACGACGGACGCCATGACCGCGCCCGAGCTGACCCTGCCGGCGGCGCGCGGCGACCGGACGGTCTGTCCGAGCGGGCGTTCGATGTCCTTGCCTATGTCAGCCAAGCCATATCCCCGGGCGCACGGTCCCGAAATCGGGAACCTTTCGAAAAAGACATGTGCGCATTCATCAATGTCGGCACGCCCTGGCGCCGTACAACGAGGCGCCCTGTTCCCCGAATCAAACTGCCGGGACCTTTCGGTCCCGGCAGCATCGCATCGCTTCGTTCAGGCGGCCAGAGCTGATTGCCCTGGCCCGGGAGCATCGGACCCAAAAGCGGAATCCGGTGTTGGGAAATCCGATGCTCAAGCAAAAAGGCAGAGCGGCGCGTGCGCCGCCCTGGACCGTTACTGGTTGAGCACGGCCTTTTCCGGATTGGGCGGGAAGGCCGGATCAGTCTTCTGGCCGCGCAACAGCTGCTCGGCATAGATGAGCTGCAGGTCGTCCTTCGGATCCGGCGGCACATAGGCTGCCGAACCCGAGCCGGTCGAGCTCTCGTCGGCGCCCTTGATGTGGCCCTTGAGGTCGGATTCGCCGCGCGTCAGGTCCCTGCCCTGCAGTTCCGGCGGCAGCGGCTGGTCGACCTTGATGTCGGGCGTGATGCCCTTGCCCTGGATCGATTTGCCGGACGGCGTGTAATAGAGCGCCGTCGTCAGCCGTAGCGCACCATTCTCGCCGAGCGGAATGATGGTCTGCACCGAACCCTTGCCAAAGGACTGCGTGCCGACCACCGTGACGCGGCGCAGATCCTGCAGCGCGCCGGCGACGATTTCAGATGCACTGGCCGAGCCGCCATTGACGAGAACGATCATCGGCTTGCCGTTGATGTCGTCGACCTGCTTTGGCTTGGCGTCGAAGCGGGTGACGTCCTTCGGATCGCGGCCGCGCGTCGAGACGATCTCGCCACGGTTGAGGAAGGCATCGGACACGCTCACTGCCTGGTCGAGCAGACCACCCGGATTGAGGCGCAGATCGAGCACGTAGCCCTTGAGCTTGTCGTTCGGCACCTGCTTCTTGATGGTGTCGATGGCGTTCTCGAGGTCGTCATAGGTCTTTTCGGTGAACGAGGTGATCTTCATGTAGCCGATATCGTTCTCGACCCGGAACTTGACCGCCTTGACCTTGATGATGTCGCGCACGACCGTCAGTTCGATCGGCTTGTCGGCGCCCTGGCGCAGGATGGTGAGCTTGATCGGCGTGTTGACCAGCCCGCGCATCTTCTCGACCGCGTCATTGAGGGTCAGGCCGCGAACCTCTTCGCCATCGATCTTGGCGATATAGTCGCCGGCCAGCACGCCTGCCTTGGCGGCCGGCGTGTCGTCGATCGGCGTGATCACCTTGACCAGGTCGTTCTCCATGGTGACTTCGATGCCGAGGCCGCCAAACTCGCCCTTGGTCTGGACGCGCATGTCCTGCGCCTGTTCGGCGTTCATGTAGGAGGAGTGCGGGTCAAGCGAGGCAAGCATGCCGTTGATGGCGTTCTCGACCAGCGACTTGTCGTCGGGCGGTGTCACATACTGTGCCCGCACCCGTTCGAAGATGTCGCCGAAGATCGCCAGTTGCTTGTAGGTCTCCGACCCTGCAGCGTTCGCCGCCGAGCCGGGTGTGCCATAGACAAGGCTCATGGCGGACGCGCCCATCAGCGCACCGGCAAACAGAAGCGACAATTTCCGCATTATTCACGTCCTTCCAGAAAAACGGTCCGCCCACCACGGGGCCGGATCGACGGGTTTTCCATCCTTGCGGAACTCGACATAGAGTTCCGGCGTGGCATTTCCATTCTTCGAAACCGAGGTGCTCGCCACCCGGGCTTCTCCCATCGCACCGACCGGCTCTCCTGCGAGCACTGACTGGCCAGTTACGACGCTGATTCTGCTCATCCCCGCCAAAACGACATGATAACCGTCGCCAGCGTTCAGGATCAAGAGTTGACCATAAGAGCGAAACGGCCCCGCATAAAGCACATTCCCATCCGCCGGTGCGGTGACGATGGCTCCCGATTGTGTCGCAACCATGTCGCCAAGCATCACTGCGCCGTTACCGTCATCGGCGCCGAATCGCCGTTTGATGCGGCCGGTCACCGGCAGCGCGATCTGCCCCTGAAGTGCCGAAAAGGGTGCCGCCGCGGCAAGTTGATTGCCTTCCGGAACAGGCAGCGACGCCAGCTCCGCCGGCGCCGACGTCTTGTCACCGTCCGCGGTCTTCTGCTCGGCGGCCTTGGCCGCATCCGCCGCCTTGCGGGTCTTGTCGGCCTGCGCTTCGAGCGAGGCGATCAGTTCCTTCAGGCTGCCGGCCTTGGCGGCGAGCGCCTCGGATCGCTGCTTTTCAGCGGCCATTTCCGTTTGCGTGTCGGCTTCTAGCTTCTGCTTGGCTTCCAGCAGCATGCCCAGCCGCTTCTTTTCCGCCGCCTGGTCCCCGACCGCCGCCGTCAGCCGCGCTCGTTCGGCCTCGATCGAGGCCGTTACCCGCGACTGCTCCTTGAGATCGGCCAGCAGGATATCCGTCTGCTGGCGCAGTTCCGGCACCACGGCGCCGAGCAGGATGGCGCTGCGCACTGACGACAGCGCG
The DNA here is from genome assembly GCF_024519675.1 of Mesorhizobium sp. Mes31. Lineage (NCBI taxonomy): Bacteria > Pseudomonadati > Pseudomonadota > Alphaproteobacteria > Hyphomicrobiales > Phyllobacteriaceae > Mesorhizobium > Mesorhizobium sp. Mes31. Next base: position 39,662 of record NZ_JALJRL010000028.1, read on the forward strand.
TCCTCCGGCTTGACCAGGATCGCCGGCGGCGGGTTGAGCCCCATGCGCTGCAGCGCGCCCAGCACTTCGGCCAGGACGTCGCGTCGCGCCGCCAGCGAGGCGCGGATCTTCTGTTCCTGGCCCTTCAGCCCTTCCAGCCTGGCGCCGATATCCTCGATGTCCTGGCCGAGCTTCTGCTCCGTCATTGCCGACTGGATCAGGGCGGCGGTGATCGAGGCGTGGTCCTTCTTGATTGTCGCGATGTCGGCGGAAAGCTTGGCCAGCCGCTCCGACGACAGCGTGATCTCCTTCGAAACCCGTTCGTATTCAGCCCGGCTCTGATCCGGATCGGGAGCCATGTCGAGCGTGTTCTCGGCCCGCCCGGCATGGAACGACAGGACAAGCGCCGCCGCCGCGATGCCGCAGCGCGCGCGCCATGAGCCCGTTCTCGATTTCCAGCCTTCAGACATTCGGTGTCGACTCTATCTGCGGCTTCGTTAACGAACCATCAACCATGTTTGGAGGGCTCGCTTGTCGATGCAATCTTGCGCGGCAATGGGGCGGAAATCCGGGCAGTCGCGCCAATCCCCCGGTTTATGAGCGGTGATAGGGATGGCCGGACAGGATCGTGGCGACCCTGTAGAGCTGCTCGCCGAGCATCACGCGCACCAGCTGGTGTGGCCAGGTCAGTGCGCCGAACGAGACCACCAGGTCGGCCTGGTCGCGCAGCGACTGCTCGTGGCCGTCGGCACCGCCAATGGCGATGACCACCGCCTTGCGCCCGCCATCGCGCAGCAATCCGATGCGTCCGGCGAATTCTTCGGAGGAAAAGCTCTTGCCACGTTCGTCGAGCAGGATCAGCGCCATGCCCGGCTGCAACTGCGTCTGCAGCCTCTGGCCTTCCTCGCGCCGCCGCTCATTGGCGGTCTGGGGGCGCCCCTCGGCGATCTCGGCCACGCCGGCAAATTCGAGCCCCACTGGCGGGCCGCTCTTGGCGAAGCGCTCGAAATAGCGGTCGGCGAGCTGCTTCTCGGGGCCGGCTTTCATCCGGCCCACGGCATGAACTGATATCTTCATCCTCGCCCCTATAAGCCGCTAATGCATGTCACCCAAGGGTGGAAACCGGTTTTGGGGCAATGGCATGCATCAAAACAAAGGCGGCTTAGTGGAGGGTTTCTTCCTCGAGATCCGGCGCCTGCCACATCTTTTCGAGATTGTAGAATTCGCGGACTTCGGGGCGGAAGACATGGACGATGATGTCGCCCGAATCGATCAGGACCCAGTCGGCGCCAGCCAGCCCCTCGACGCGCGCCGTGCCGAGACCGGCATCCTTGAGCGCCTTGAGCAGGTGATCGGCGACAGCCGAGACATGACGGTGCGATCGGCCCGAGGCGACGACCATATAATCGCCGAGGCTCGATTTCCCCTGGATGTCGATTGAGACGATGTTTTCGGCCTTGGAGTCTTCCAGACTGGCAAGGACTGTCTTGATGGCGCGGGACACGGCGTCGTTTACGCTGATCCCGGCCGGCGAAGGCACGATATAGGCCTTCTTCCGCAGTGCTGTTCTCAGTGTATTTCCTTTCGCAGCAAGAACAACCAAATCACCCCTGAAAGCAGGTGACACCGCTTAGATAGGCAGAGTTCCGTTGCAGTTTCAAGACGGAGACCCAATTGCGGGCGAACTCATTGCGGGCCCGATTGTTCCATGCGAGACGCAAAAGATCGGAACCCAGGCGTCCTGCGACGGTTATCGGCTGACCGACAAACCGGAATCCCGCCATGCCAATCGACCCGCAAAATGCCTTTCTCACCGTCCAGGCCGGCCTCGCCCAGTTGAGCACGCTGATCGTTTCTTATTCCTTCTCGGCCATCGGCGCCGTCATACTGCTGGTTGTCGGCTACATCATCGCCGGCCTTGCCGAGCGTTCCATCTTCGCCGGCCTCGGCCATATCCACGGCTTCGACGCCACGCTGCGGCATTTCTTCTCCAAGATCGTCCGCTATGCCATCCTGATCCTCGTCACGATCATGGTGCTCGGCCAGTTCGGCGTGCAGACCGCGTCGATCATCGCCGCGATCGGTGCCATTGGCCTTGCTATCGGCCTGGCGTTGCAAGGCACGCTGCAGAACATCGCCGCCGGCATCATGCTTCTGGCGCTGCGGCCATTCCGCATCGGCGAATCGGTCGAGGTCGGGTCCATTGCCGGCACGATCGAGGAGATCGGGTTGTTCGCGACGAAGCTGCGGACCGCCGACGGCATCTATGTTCTCGCGCCCAATTCGACCCTGTGGAACCAGCCGGTGCGCAACTTCACCCGCAACGGCGTGCGCCGCAGCGACATCACGCTCAGCATCGGCTCGTGGAACGACATCGACCGCGCCCAGAAGACGCTGCTCGCCATTGCCGCGGCCGAGCGCCGGATCAAGCGCGATCCGTCGCCGATCGCCTTCGTCGCGACCCTTGGCGAAAGCACGGTCTCGATTTCGCTGCGCTACTGGACGTCGTCGGCGGATTTCTTCGCCACCCAGACCGATCTCACCAAGCGCGCCAAGCAGGAATTCGACAGCGAAGGCATTTCGATCCCGCTGCCGCCACCGGAAGCACCGGCGCCGGACGCCCGCCGGCAATAGTCAGCCGCCTCTGTGGCGGTCCTGCTCGTCCGGCGCGAAAGCGAGTTCCACCGGCAGCGGCGCCTGCGCCGTCATCGGCGCGAAGCTGCCGGTTTCCGTGGCGGGAACCGGCAGCGTCGTGAACACGCGCAACAGCACGAACAGGCAGAAGGCGCAAGCGATGACGATCGCCACATAGATGAAGGCCTGCGTGCCGAAGACCGCCGACAGCGCCGTCACGATGCCCGGCACGATGAAGCCCGAAAGCGACCATGCAAACAACAGCGAGCTGGACAGCGCCACCATGTCGTCCTTGCCGGCGCGGTCGGCGGCATGCGCGCTGGCCAGCGAATAGATCGATTCCGACGCGCCGTCCCAGATGATGTAGATCACCACCAGCGCCGCCAGCGCGCCACCGTCGAAACCGAGCGCGAACATGCCCGCCGCGGCGGCGAGCGCGGATGCCGCGACCAGCACATAGCGGCGATCGGTACGGTCGGAAATCCAGCCAAGCGGTATCTGCAGGATCAGCGTGCCGACCGGCATGGCCGAAAGCAGCAGCGCCACATCGGCCTGGCTGTAGCCCTTGGCCGTGGCGTGGATCGGCGCAAAGCCGGCAATCGACATCGACAGGCCGCCGACCGCCAGCATGCCGGCGACGCCGACCGGTGAAATTCGCCAGGCCCGGCCGAGCGCCACCGAGGCCGCTTGCGGCGCCGGCGGCTGGGCCAGCCGCGTCATCCCGACGGGGAGGATCGACAAAGCGGTGAAGACGATGCCGATCAAGGGCGCATCCGCCGTCCTGATATCGACCAGCGCCAGCGTCGCGTAGCCGACGCCAAGCCCGGCGACATAGGCAACGTAGAAGAAAGCCATCACCCTGCCGCGTATGGCGTTGGCAACGGCATCGTTCAGCCAGCTTTGGGCAACGATGAACAGGCCGCAGATGGCAAAGCCGTAGAGCGCGCGGGCGGCAATCCACACGATCGGATGCGGCCCGGCGCCGACGGCGGCATTGGCCAGCGCGATCAGCGCCGACAGCACCATGAACGCACGCGCATGGCCAACCCTTCGCACCAGCGGTCCGGTCAGGATACAGCCGGCGAGACCACCGGCCGAAAGGCCGGTGATGATCAGCCCGGCCCATGTCGGATCGAAGCCTTCGACGCCGAGGCGGACCGGGATATAGGCAAACATCAGCCCGTTGCCGACAGCGATCAGCGCCATCGACACGATGACGCTGGCAATCGCGATCAGCGGCGGCTCTTCGCCCTGCGCGGCGTCGGTGCGGTTTTTTTCGAGAATCGGCATGCCTGCTCAGGATTGCCCATGAAACAGGCAAAGGGAGCGATAAAAGCGACATGGCCGGACGGGTGGAAATCTCCCTTTCGCCTCTTCCGACGGGCCAGGATACTCAGCCTTTCGCCAGCTTGCGGATCGCGCTCGACGACAGCGACGAGCGCGGGCCATGGATGAACGTCCAGGCCGGCGCCTTCATGCGGGCGAGGCGAGGCGCATCTCCCTCGTCGATGCGGGCATAGTCGAAGGTCTTGGCGACCACCGATGATAGGAACGACAGCGTCGCGCCCGGGCGGTCGATGACCGCGATCGGGAAGGTCATGACGATCTCGCGCCAGCGCTGCCAGTGATGGAAGTCGCGCAAGCTGTCGGCGCCCATGATCCAGACGAAATCGACGCCGGGATTGCGCGCCTTGACCAGCGCCAGCGTATCGGCGGTGTAGCGGACATGATGGGCCGCCTCGAAGGCGGTGACCTTGACCTTGGGGTTCCTGGCGATCCGCTCGGACAATTGCAGCCGCTCGGCCAGTGGCGCGAGCTCCCGCGCGCTCTTAAGCGGATTGCCGGGCGTCACCATCCACCACAACTGATCGAGCGCCAGGCGCCGCAGCGCGATCTCGGCGACCAGCGCGTGGCCGGCATGCGGCGGATTGAACGAACCGCCGAACAGGCCGACGGCCAGCCCCTTTTCGGCATGCGGCATCTTCAGATAGGCGGAGGGGGCCGTGTGTTCGGGCTGCGAAAGCATGGTGCTAGGCACCCCCCTCTGTCCTGCCGGACATCTCCCCCTCAAGGGGGGAGATTGGCAGTTTCATTATCGGCGCAAATCCTGCGAGGTTGGAAGTTGGCGAGGTCGAAGATGACAGCCAATCTCCCCCCTTGAGGGGGAGATGCCCGGCAGGGCAGAGGGGGGTGGATGGGCGCAAGCTTCAGGCCCTTTGGACGAAAAGCTTCACGGCCTCACCTGTCCCGACCCGCGCACGCGGTATTTGAAGGAGGTCAACTGCTCGACGCCGACCGGCCCGCGGGCATGCATCTTGCCAGTGGCGATGCCGATCTCGGCGCCCATGCCGAACTCCCCGCCGTCGGCGAACTGCGTCGAGGCATTGTGCAGCAGGATCGCCGAATCGATCTCGTTGAAGAACCGTTCCACCACTTGCGCGTCCTCGGCGACGATCGCCTCGGTGTGATGCGAGGAGAAATTCTCGATGTGCTCGATCGCGCCGCCGATACCGTCGACCAGCTTCACCGCGATGACGGCGTCGAGATATTCGGTCACCCAGTCGGCGTCGGTCGCCGGCTTGGCGTCGAAGAACACTTTCAGCACTTCGGCATCGGCATGGATTTCGCACCCGGCGGCGCGCAAGGCGTCCAGGATCGGCACCAGATGGGTGGACGCGACGGCACGGTCGACCAGCAGCGTCTCGGCGGCGCCGCACACGCCGGTGCGCCGCATCTTGGCGTTGACGGCGATCTCGACCGCCATTTCGAGCCTGGCGGACCGGTCGATGTAGAGATGGCAGATGCCTTCGAGATGGGCGAATACCGGCACCCGCGCCTCGTTCTGCACCCGCCCGACAAGGCTTTTTCCCCCGCGCGGAATGATGACGTCGAGCGCGCCGCCGAGGCCCTTCAGCATTTCGCCGACAGCGGCGCGGTCGGTGGTCGGCACCAACTGGATGGCGTCTTCCGGCAGGCCGGCGGCCTTCAGCCCCTCGACCAGGCAGGCATGGATGGCGGCCGACGAGTTGAGCGAATCCGAGCCGCCGCGCAGGATCACCGGATTGCCGGCCTTGAGGCACAGCGCGCCGGCATCCGCCGTCACGTTCGGACGGCTCTCATAGATGACGCCGACGACGCCGAGCGGCGTGCGCACCCGCTCGATATGCAGGCCGTTCGGCCGGTCCCATTCAGCGATGACGTCGCCGACCGGGTCGCGCAGCGCCGCGATCTCACGGATACCTTCAGCCATGGCGCGGATGCGCGCCGGGTCGAGCTTCAGCCGGTCCATGAAGGAAGCGGAAAGCCCAGACTCGTGGCCATTCGACACATCGATGACATTGGCGTCGAGAATATCCTGCTCACGGGAAATGATCGTCTCGGCCATGGCAAGGAGCGCGGCGTTCTTGGCGGCGGTCGTGGCGATGGCCAGCGGTCGGGCGGCGGCGCGGGCGCGGCGGCCGATATCGGCCATCAGCGCCACGGTGTCATCCCGGGATTTTTCATGCAGCTTCAGCATGGCTCACCCTCCGCTCGATACTTGGTCACCGGTCCGTACCTGGTCGGTAGCCCGTGCCTGGTCGGCGGCATGGCTCACCACGAGGTCGTCGCGGTGGATCATCGCCGAACGCGCTTCGTATCCGAGCACGGTTTCAATCTCGGCCGTTTTCAGACCAGCGATCCTTACGGCATCGGCGGCATCATAGGCAACCAGCCCGCGCGCGATCTCGCGGCCTTCGGGCGACAGGATCGCCACCGTGTCGCCACGCGAGAAATTGCCGCTGACCAGCTTGACGCCGGCCGGCAGCAGCGACTTGCCAGACAGCAGCGCGCCGATGGCGCCGGCATCGACCGTCAGCCGGCCGGCCGGTTCGAGCTGGCCGGCGATCCAGGTCTTGTAGCCCTTGACCGGATTGGCGCTCGGCCGGAAGAAGGTGGCCCGTTCGCCGCGTTCGATCGCCATCAGCGGCGACAGCCTTGTGCCTGATGTGATGATCATCGCGGTGCCGGCGGCGGTGGCGATCTTGCCCGCATCGAGTTTGGTCCGCATGCCACCGCGCGACAGCTCGGAAGCGGCCGCTCCCGCCATCGCCTCGATGTCCGGCGTGATGCGATCGACGACGGGAATGAACTTGGCTTGCGGGTCGCGCGCGGGCGGCGCGGTGTAGAGCCCGTCAATGTCGGAAAGCAGCACCAACAGGTCGGCGCCCATCATCGTCGCCACGCGCGCGGCGAGCCGGTCATTGTCGCCATAGCGGATTTCGGAGGTGGCCACCGTGTCGTTCTCGTTGATGACCGGCACCGCCTTCATCTTGAGCAGCGTCGAGATCGTCGCCCGCGCGTTGAGGTAGCGGCGGCGTTCCTCGGTGTCACCGAGCGTCAGCAGGATCTGGCCCGATTTCAGGCTGCCCTTGCCGAGCGCATCCGACCAGGCGCCGGCCAGCGCGATCTGCCCGACGGCGGCTGCTGCCTGGCTCTCCTCGAGCTTCAGGGCGCGCTTGCCAAGGCCGAGAATGGTGCGACCGAGCGCGATGGCGCCAGACGACACGACGAGGATCTCGGCGCCGCCCTGGGCCAAAACGGCAATATCGTCGGCGAGCGAGGCCAGCCAGTCGCGCTTCAGGCCCGTCGTGCGGTCGACGAGCAGCGCCGAGCCGATCTTGACGGTGATGCGCCGGTATTTCTTCAGCGACTGCATGGCCCTACTTTTCCCAGCGCGTCTCGACCACGGGAGCGGCTTCCGCGCGCGCCTCGGCAATCACCGCCATCAGCGCTCGCAGCACTGCTTCGACACCTTCGCCGGTGACGGCGGACAACAGCATCGGCGCCCGGCCGGCGGCGCGCTTCAGCGAGGCGACCTTCTTCTTGCGTGCGTCGGCATCGAGCGTGTCGACCTGGCTGAGCGCCACGATCTCGACCTTGTCGGTCAGGCCGTTGCCATAGGCGTCGAGTTCGGCGCGCACGGTCTTGTAGGCCTTGCCCAGGTTTTCCTCTTGCGCCGAAACCAGATGCAGCAGCACGCGCGTGCGCTCGACATGGCCAAGGAAGCGGTCGCCGATGCCGACGCCCTGATGCGCGCCTTCGATGAGGCCCGGAATGTCGGCGATGACGAATTCGCGCCCGTCGATGCGGGCGACGCCAAGACCGGGGTGCAGCGTGGTGAACGGATAGTCGGCGATCTTCGGCTTGGCCGCGGTGACGGCGGCCAGGAAAGTCGACTTGCCGGCATTCGGCAGCCCGACCAGCCCCGCATCGGCGATCAGCTTCAGCCGCAGCCAGATGTTGAGCTCGACGCCCGGCAGGCCGGGATTGGCGCGGCGCGGCGCCTGGTTGGTCGAGGTCTTGAAATGCTGGTTGCCGAAGCCGCCATTGCCGCCCTTGGCGAGCAGAAAGCGCTGGCCGACCACGGTCAGGTCGCAGATCAGCGTCTCGTTGTCTTCCTCGAAGACCTGGGTTCCCGCCGGCACCTTCAGCGTGACATCGGCACCCTTGGCGCCGGTCATGTTGCGGCCCATGCCATGGACGCCGGTCTTGGCCTTGAAATGCTGCTGGTAACGATAGTCGATCAGCGTGTTCAGCCCGTCGACCGCCTCCAGCCAGACATCGCCGCCGCGGCCGCCGTCGCCGCCATCCGGTCCGCCGAATTCGATGAACTTCTCGCGCCGGAACGACACCGAACCGGCGCCCCCGTCACCGGAGCGGACATAGACCTTGGCTTGATCGAGAAATTTCATCGGACTGCAGTTTCTTTTATTGGCCTTGCGGCATTGCTCTAAACCTTGGGCCTTGCTCTAAACCAAGGCGCGGCGAAGGGCGAGGACGTTTTGCGACAGGGGCCGCGCGAGATTGGCCGGAGTGATGCCGGAATGAAGCTTGTAACCTACAACATCCAGTACGGCATCGGCCTCGACGGGCGCTATGATGTCGGGCGCGTCACCGACGCCGTGCGCGGCGCCGACGTGATCGCGCTGCAGGAGGTGACCCGCAACAACCCCAGAAACGGTGGACGCGACATGGTCGCCGAGATCGGCGAGGCGCTGCCCGACTATTTCGCAGTCTATGGCAGCAATTTCGAGGCCAATATCGGTTCGCGCATCGAGAACGGCCGCGCCGTCACCAGCACTTTCCAGCTCGGCAACATGGTGCTGTCGAAGACGCCCATTCATCTGTCGCGCAATCTGCTTTTGCCGCGCAGCCGCAGCTTCGAGGTCATGAACTTCCAGCGTGGCGCGCTGGAGGCGCTGATCGAGACACCGCTTGGTTTCATCCGCTTCTATTCCATCCATCTCGATCACCGCAGCCCGGTCGAACGCGCCAGCCAGATCCAGTTCCTGCGCCAGCGCCTGCTGAACTATGCGCTCGAAGGCGGCGCCTTGTCCGGCGTCGCCGAGATCGGCCTGCCGGAATTGCCCCATCCCGAAGCCTTTGTCGGCATGGGTGATTTCAACATGCTTGCCGGATCGCCCGAATATATCGAACTCGCTGGCCGGCCGGATCATGAATTCGGCATGCCGCTGACCGCCGACTTTGCCGTCGATGCCGCCATGCGCCTCAACGTCGCTGGCGACGATCTCGTCTCCTGGGTCGATCCCAAACAACCGGCCAATGCCAGCCGCCACAAGCGCATCGACTACGTCTTCACCAGCGCTTCGCTTGCCAGATCGCTGAAGCGCCTGTGGGTCGACCGCCAGGCGGTCGGTTCGGACCACCTGCCGGTGTGGGTCGAAATGGGCTGATGGCTCTTCATCCGGCTGCGTTTTCGCGTTCGACGATCGCCATCATGATGGCATCGCGATATTCCCCATCGATATAGACCGCGTCGCGCTGCACGCCCTCCCTGACAAATCCGACCTTGTCGTAAAGCGTGATGGCGCGGGCATTGTCGGAATGCACGAAAAGCTCGATACGGACAAAGCCGTCCTTGCGCGCTTGCGCCACGGTTGCATTGATGAGCTTCCGTCCAAGGCCACGCCCCCGATAGGACGGGACAATGCCCATCCCAAGCATGCCGCGATGAGCGTGTATGGGCCGATCATGGCGAGTGATGTCGCACCAGCCGACAACCTCCCCACGAACAGCTGCTACATAGCCTGGATCGCCTCTTGCGATTCGGTCCATCACAAATCTTCTGGCTTGATCCAGCGGCGGCGCCTCAAGAAAGGACAAATACTTTCGCTCACGCGAAACGACATCGAGCGCGCGATGAAAGCTTTCGATATGCCCAAGTGCTAGCGGCTCGATCTCGACCGATTCAATATCGCTGCTGTCCTCAACCATTGGCTTCACCGGCGCCATGCATCAGAAATGAACCCAGTTCCTGAGGCTGATCCACGTCTTCCTGTCGAGCCTGTAGCGCTCGACAGGCACCTGGCCGGCGACGATCGAGTTCAGCATGCCCTGTCCGGCATACTGGAAGCCGCACTTGTGGATCACCCGGCGCGAGGCTGGATTGATGACCCGCGTCGAGGCATGCAGAACCTGGATCGAGGTCCTCTGGAAGGCGAGGTCGACCAGGGCGTGGGCGGCTTCCGTCGCATAGCCGCGCTTCCAGTGGGGTTCGCCGATCCAGTAACCGAGCTCCAGCCCGCGATCGGTGGTGTTGAGACCGGCGCAGCCGACAAAGGTGTCCGTGCCGGTCAGCGTCAAAGCATAGGCGATGCCGGCGCGGCGCGACTTGGTCATGGCCAGGAAGGCGCGCGCCTCGGCCTCGCCATAGGGGTGCGGCATGCGGGCCAGCATCTCGGCGACATGACGATTGTCGGCAAGCTCGACCAGTTGCGCGATATCGCCTTCGTGCGGCGCCCGCATCACCAGCCGCTCGGTAACCAGGACCGGGCAGTCTATCGCGTAACTTTCGTCTTCTGAGTCATCCGCTTCGGCAACCATTTGAAAGTCCTCCAGGCACAAGAAAAAGGGGAGATGGAAACCCATCTCCCCTGATCCTTTTCCTGGCTTTGCCAGACCTTCTGGCTTCCAGACACCGGTTCCCGAGATGGGCGCCGGTGTTCTGGTGCGGAACCGGCTACTCCGCGGCTTTGGTAATCGGGTTGACCGATACGTAGGTTCGGCCGTTGGCTTTCTTGTTGAACATCACGGCGCCGGCTTCGAGCGCAAAAAGGGTATGGTCCGTGCCGATGCCGACATTGACGCCGGGATGCCACGTGGTGCCGCGTTGACGAATGATGATGTTGCCCGGGATGACGGCTTCGCCGCCGAACTTCTTCACGCCCAGACGCTTGGAATGCGAGTCGCGACCGTTGCGCGACGAGCCGCCAGCTTTCTTGTGTGCCATCTAACTAACTCCGTTGCGCCGCAAGGCGCCTAAAAGGCCTTATGAACGCGTTCGCGTTCCGTTTCAAGTCCGATCCGGCTGATGTTTCGCCAGAAATTACTTCGCCGCCAATTCCTTGGCCTGCTCGCGCCAGTCCTTGATCTGGTCGGCGCTGAAGGGCATGTGCTCGTCGATCTTGGCGACATCCTTGTCGGTCAGCTTGGCGAGCTGGGCGAAGGTGATGATGCCCTGCTCGTTGAGATCCTTGGCCGCGACCGGGCCGATGCCCTTGATCACGGTCAGGTCGTCCGGCTCGCCCTTCGGCGCCTTGAACAGCGGTGCTGCCGCGGTCTCGGCTGCCTTGGCCTTGGCTTCCTTCTTCGGCGCGGCTTCGGCCTTCGCTTCGGTGGCGGCCTCTGCCTTCACTTCCGCCTTGGCGGCGGCCTTCTTGGCCGGCTTGGCGCCACCCAGCAGGATCTCGGAGATCCGCACGGTGGTGAGAAGCTGGCGATGGCCGATCTTGCGGCGCGAGTTCTGCCGGCGGCGCTTCTTGAAGGCGATGACCGTGCGGTTCTTGCCCTGTTCGACGACCTCGGCGGTGACCACCGCGCCGTCGACGAACGGCGCGCCGAACGTGACATTCTCGCCCTCGCCATGCGCGAGCACGTGGCCGATCTCGACGATATCGCCGACACTGGCTTCGACTTTTTCGATCTTCAGGAGATCGTTGGCGGCGACGCGATACTGCTTGCCGCCCGTTTTGATGACTGCGAACATTTTTTGCCTTTCGCTGTTCGGTCGGCCTCGATGAATCACCACTGGCGGTTCGGCCGTCTTTTTGTCAGTCTGCGGGTTCAAAAAACAAGCGGCGCGGAAGAACCCTCCACGCCGATTGCGCGCTGTCCCTAACCGAAGGTTGAGTGCGAGTCAAGGCAAACGGCCGCGCCGTTGCCGAGACTGTCATTGGCGGCCGTGTCGGCACGCCCCCACACAGTGTTGCCGTAGGTGGTCATCTTTCCGGCGAGAACAACGGCAAGGCCCCGGAGAAAAGCGTCACGGCGATGAGCGCCAGGGCCACACCTGCGGTGCCTGTGACCGGTAAACACCGGCATGAATCCGCTGCCTGTCAGGCAAGCCAAATAACTGGCCGATTTGGCCTTGTAACCTGCCCGTTCAGCCGTTATCTAGTGCGCCGCGCCGGCAACGGCCGACCATGACCGCGGAGAGGTGGCAGAGTGGTCGAATGCACCGCACTCGAAATGCGGCATGGGTGCAAGCCCATCGGGGGTTCGAATCCCTCCCTCTCCGCCATTTCGCCTGCCGGCCTTCGCCAATGGCGATGAAATAGAACCCGGTCGACATCCGAGGGCATCAGGTTCTGGCTTGACGAAGTTCTGCAGTCGGCCATCCTACCATCCGCCCAGTGCTCGAAGTCGTCGGAGCGGGGTTTCACAAAACAGAACTGATGGATCCGCGACCGGGACGAGAATGCATCGTTGCAAACTTGAGGAGAGGTCGAACGCCTCGACGTTCAGAAGCCGAAGAATTCCTTGCGCAACGCGTCTTCATATCTTCTCTTCAAATCAAGAACCTTACCGCGCACCTCGTCCTCGGCGAAATGCGCCGCTTCCCATTTGTCGACCTCAGCGACTGAATGGTTGACAGAGGCCAGTTCCTCTTCCTGTTTTGATCGCCGCTATCCATTCCTCCACCGCGGCCTTGTAGTCGCTCTGGAGTCGGTCGAGTTCGGACGTATCGACTTGCATGGCTCACCCCATTGTTGGCGCCACCTTTGTAGGTCAGCCCGATGAGCAAACTAAGACACCCGTGGAGGCATTTGACCGGTGCTGCAGGCACGTTTCAGACGCCAGGTCGCCATGGGTGCGGGCCGCCTCGCGTCGCCACCAAACATCTCGCGGGCGCGGCAGGTCCGACGAGGGTCGCCTTCGCCTCGCGGGAAGGTGCCGATGCCGGATCGTTGACGAACCAACGGCCCCTTGAATCGGCCATAGCGAACCATGCGCTCGCCGGCGGCAGCGTTCTGGTCGTGGAGGGCGAGGCCCCTCAATGCACCGCTGAGTAAGTCACAAGAAAATGGTCCGCAGCTTGCGCTGCGGACCATGCCGAACAAAGTGATTGAACCTAGAAGGAACGCTGAAAGCGAAGGATACCGCCGAGGCCATCGTCGCTGGCGTGATAGATGCTGTCTGCCTTGTTGTAGTAGTCGACTTCGGCCGTGACGGTGAGGCCCGGAACGATGTCGTAGGCGACGTTGGCAACCAGGCCCAAGGTCTTGCCTTCATCATACGAAGCCTGAACGTTGAACGAGGTTTTCTCGTTGATCTTGTAGGTGCCGCCACCCCAGATCGCCCAGTTGCCGTCCCACAGCTTGTAGAAGTTGGTGTCGTTGTTCTTGTCGGTGCCATAACCACCCATGACGAACAGCGCCAGTTCGTTGGTGGCGTTCACATCCAGGCGAACCTTGCCGGCCACTTCCTCGTAGTTGCTGTCATAGCCAAGCACGCCGGTGATGGCGCCCCAGCCCTGCGTGTACTTCACACCGCCGACGACATGCGGAACATAGCTGTCGATCGTATAATCGCCCGAGCCTTCTTCCAACGAGGCCACGAATGACAGGCCATTTCCCGCGTCGAAATAGTACTCGATGGCGTTGGTGTCGAACGAGCCATAGCCGACGATCGTGTCGTCGATGACGTTGCCGGCGTAGCCGATGAAGGTATCGAAGGCCGATTCGTCCTTGCCGACGCGCAGACCACCGAGCTGAATCCAGGCGAAGTTCAGGGTGACGCTTGAATTGCGGGCCTGCCAGTTGTCGGAGGTCCCGTCGGAATAGTCGCCGCTGCTGTTGCCAAAATTGAAACGTGTCTCGGTGTAGGTCTTCAAGGTGCCGAACTCGGTTTCCTGGCCGGTCCAGGTCTTCAGCGTGAACCGAGCCTGCTTCCAGTAGGTGTCGTTGCTGCTGCCGTCCTGGTGATCGGTGACGTTCTGCACGCCTTCGCGATCACCGGCGCCGATGTCGTAGCGGATATAGCCGCCGATGCGCAGGCAGGTTTCGGTGCCGGGGATGTAGAAGTAGCCGGCGCCATAGACGTCGCAGATCTTGACGTATTGAGCGGGTTCCGGTTCGGCGACGACGACGGCGTCGGCGGCGCGCGCACCGGAAACTGCGATCAGGGCCGCAGCGGAGCCGAGAAGAAGGCTCTTGATGTTCATTTTTGATCTCCAGTCAAAAGTTTAAGGGGCCGGCAAAAATCTTCCGCCTCAATCCCCACTCCTAGAAGCGGCGCGACGCACCGCCTCCTCGCAAGGAATTGCGTATGAGGGGCGATTCTTCAATGTATACTTCGCAAAGATGGAGCACAGATTACAAATATCACGCGCACATGTTGCCTAAATGTCACCACTTATACAACAATTTGCATCATGTGATACATACAATACATATAGCACTACTTGCCCAAATGGCACATGTGAGACAAGCGGCACTGAAGATTAGATACTTTAAATAAATTGGCGTCGAGTTTTTCGTTGATGTCGTCAGAGAATCCAAGCTTCCTTCTCAGACAATTTTCCGAGGACTGGCAGCGGTGATATTGAGACCAGGCTGGGCCAAGGATCTTATGAGAGGCCGGAATGCTTCAGACGCGGGCCCCGAGAGGCAGAGCCGTGGGCGAATGGCCCCGACCGCCGCGAAGAAACAACCGCCGCGCCAGGTGGCTTCATGCGCGAGGAGTGGCGCGGATCATTCCGCCGATGGCCAGGCTGCTCGTCGTTGTTGTCCTCGCGCCGCCTCGCCGTCGATAAGGGGATGGCATCGGTATGCACCGGCCCTGGGCGGAACTTCGATTCACCGACGGCGCTGAGACTCACGGGGAGACCGCCTATCTCGACCTCGCCTTGGGATCGCGCGCCCGTTCGATCGTCAGGAGGGGCTGCTGGTCCTGTCCCGGCCGGCGCGGATGATCAGGCGTCTCTTGATAGGGATTTCGCGCTGGCAATGGGCCGCTTGCGCGGCTACGCACGGCCTCGCCATTCCAATTCTTACAGTGGAGGCTAGCAAGAAAGGCGCGCGGCCTGCAGGACTTCCGCGACCATGTCTTCTCTGAGCAATTCGACGGGGATACGACCGTCGAGATGAGGCGACGGGCGTATGAGCCACGACCACGCAAGCCTTGGATGCTTTGCCAGAGCAAGCACGTCGGATATTCCTGGGACGGGCCTGCCGTCAACGAACTGGGCCAGTGGGAATACGTGCCTGCCAAGGCCCTTGCGCAAGGCAATGACCTGGTTGCGCCGCTGCCAGCGATGCAACGTCGATCTTGGGATCTGCAGGTTTGCTTCGAGGTAGGTTGGCCCGGCAACCGGACCTGCCCAGTCTTCTACCCGCATTGACCCAAGGTCGCCCCGTCGCTGTTGCGTCAGATCAGCTTCAGAGCTCCGGGCCGCATTCACCGGCGTCAAGGGTGGATCCTTCTCCGCGGAAAGTTGGGCTCCCCTGACTGCGGAACCATGAACAAGCGCAGTCTTCCGCTTCAAGTCTGTCGAGGGCTCGAAGTAACTGATATGGAGTGCTTCGTGCGCGGCGCTGTTGCCCTCGGCGCCCGATCGCGCCTTCAACCCGTCGATAACCTGCCTGATGTCTTCGGCCTGGCACTCAAAGATCACCATGTAGGACCATCGATGCGAACCCAAATCTCCTTGGAGCTCGGCGCAACGCAAACGTTGAGCGCTGACAATTCCCGGAACCTGCAGCGCGTCGTCGAGACGCGCGTCGGAGCACCAGTCGTTGCATTCGTCTTCGCACCCGGTCACAACATTGTTGAGCACGATCAGTTTGCAGTCCTGCACGAAACCGCTCCGCTATTGATTTGATTTGCCGACGCGTCCGAAGCTGTCCAGAAAGGCCATGAACATCCAGCCGCCTGTTGCGTAGTCATGGCGAGCCCCGCCAAATGACTACGTCAGAACGAATTGAGTTGCTCGAAATCCGCAACGCCGTACAGAACTTAGGAAGGTAGTTTCAAATAGTATAGGCAATGGATTTTCTGAATTACACGGATCATATATTAGTGTCATTTTATCATACCACAGCAGAGACTGAGCTATTAGTGACACACGATATCGGTGATAAGTTTCCAGCCTATTTCAGCTTTTTTCCGAATGTTTCCGCAAAAACCAATTTTGTAACGAAGGGTTTCCTTACCGTCTTGGCGCGGGCATCGGTTACCTGCAGGGACGGCCAGTCATGGTCATGGCTCACCGCACGTGAAGCGTTGCCGTAGCGGGATCACAAGGCAATGCGGCGGAGGGCGAGGGATGAGCTACCCCTCCCCTTCGATCTCAACACGCCTATCAATCCATTTTTGACAGGAAATCGCCACGGTGTCTGCCAGCCTGGTGGCTGCCGTCCCTGGCGAACGCTCGGTCTGCCTGCCGTGCCGCCCCGAATGCGATGGAGGTTTACTGAAGTTCCGGGGAGTGGGGCCATTCCATCGCCACCTCATCGAGGATGACAGGGGCCAACATCGCCCTCATAGTCGAGGTGCGGACCGATAGTCTTCAGTCGAGCAACGAAGTGTCTTTGGGCGGCTGACGTGGCGGGCATGGTCACCACCGGGGCCGCTCCCGTCTGTTCGTTCAAGCCACGCCACGGGGTCCTCGAATGGATCGGATCTGACCCAGACCGCCTTCGCCTTGCGCGGTCCGCCGCGCTCCCGAACAATCCGGCCTGGCACGAAGCCCCGCCGCAAAGGCCGGGACTTCGCCATGTTCAGATTCGGCACTGCGTGGCATCTCTGCCGCATGCGGCACGCTACGCTCTGGCCGGTGCCTTGCGCGCTTTATTCGCCGGCGACTTGATCGACGCCGCAGTTGTCGTCGCTGCCGCCGCGCGAGCAACCCGTTTTGGCTTTTCTGCCGGGGCAGGTGTAGGCGTCGCCGCCTTGCGACCGAGCCCTATTGATTTCGCCAATGCCGAGCGAGTGGCCGCGTAGTTCGGCGCGACCATCGGATAATCTGCCGGCAGGTTCCATTTCTGGCGGTATTCCTCGGGGCTCAGATTGTAGTGAACTCCGATATGGCGCTTCAGGGATTTGAACTTCTTTCCATCCTCCAGGCAGATGATGAAGTCTGGCGTCACCGACTTCCTGACCGATACCGCCGGTTCCTGCTTGGCCGCGGGTTCCGTCACCGGTGTGCCGAGCCCTTGCAGAGCGGCATGGATATCGCCGATCAGTTTAGGCAATTCGCCGACCGGCAGGGGATTGTTCGATACATAGGCGGCGACGATGTCAGCCGCGATCGACACGGTATCCGATTGGCTGAGTTGTTCGGGAGCGGTGGTCATACAGTTTTCCTCTTATTGTATCGGACGGTTCTAACGAGTTTGATTTCCCCATGCCGCCAATGACAAATAGTGCTTTTCCTTGTAAAATCCACACTTCGTTCCAACATCAATAAGAGTAAGCTTCGCTTTCCTGGTTCTGATCGACTGCGGATAAGCTTGCCGATCTGTCTGGAAGCGAGGAGCTTCCCCTGACTTCCCCGCGATTGCCGCCTGTGCGGAGCAGCGCTGCCGCCTGGCAAAGCGGCCGACCGCGGCAATGGTCGCGATCCACGTCCATCGGACTCGCCCGACAGTCCGGCTCCGCGCGATGGCATTGGCCTCCATCACTCCCGCGCTCACGCGCCGCCCAAAGGTGGTCCGGGGACATGCCTTCGGCTTTGATGGAAAAGGAGGGAGCACAATGAACCCACCATCAACAGCGAGCCCCACAGCCAGCAGCAGGCAGCTTCCGGCGGTCTTCACGTCGGCATCTCGCGTGGCGATCGGATCGGACGAGTCCCCGGGATGGTTCTTGCGTCCCGAGCGAGCCTTGTGATGCCATGAAGCAGCAGCGGGGGCGGCCATGCCGAGGAAATGTCGAAGGGATATCTATTGCTGCAATTGCGACGTACGCGCCAATGCCGCCCCAAAGCCGGCAAGTGAAATCTGAAAGGTGAGTGGCTGGCCGCTGGTTTCGACCGTGACCCGCGCGGCGAGCCTTGTTCCTGCTTCCAGCGCTTTGATGCTGGCGTCGTTGAATTGCACGGCGGCAATGCATCCTGTCGCGACGCAATGGGTGAACTGAAGCTTTGAGGCAGGATCATGCATGTCCACCTGCAATACGAGCCCATCCGCGAGCCGTATCCCCAGGGGCAACAGAACATGTCCCAACACACCGCCCTCAGACGGGAGCAGGTCTATTGCAAATCCAACCTGTTCAGTAGCCTGGTTGGTCAGGACCTGGTTAAATGTGCAGATCTTTTCGTTCCTGATAATCCTGCACTGAACAGTCCAGGCGCCGTAGACCTCGGAGATGGACGTGGCCCCATTTGGGAGCACCGGAGTACCCTGCGGCGGTGCCGGCATGTCCTGACGGATTGCTGGTTCGCGTTGGTTGTTGTTGGGCGCCTGAGCGAGAAACCAACCCCCGTCGCGTCTCTCGCCGTCATCAGTGCCGCTTTGCCGCGCGGAGACGGTCAGGCATGAAGCGGCAAGCAGCACACAACAGGCCAAGAAGCATCTTGGCAGCCAAAGGCACGACATCACTTTGGCAATCCTGCTGGGAGGCCACGACTGGCCCGGACCGGGCCTGGAGAAGCTGAGACTGTTGGTCTGACACTATTGGTGTGGAGCGTTGTCTGCTGGTGCCCCCGGTGTTTCCGACCCTTGGTTCGGGCCGACCATGAGCACAGCATGTGACGCCCAGGGACGATGCCGGGCGCCCTGGCAACTATCGCCGTTCCGGCCCTCATTTGTAGATGAACCCGATCGTTCCATGGTATTTTTGATCTGGAACCTTGGCATCGCCCCCACCGTATAGTCTGTTCACCTCGCCCATGAACATTGCAGCCGTGTCACCTGCGGCGCTGAAATTGTCATCTGGCTTGGACAGGTCCTTGGCAGGCACTGGACGCACCAGGTACGGCGTCACGATAATCACGAGTTCTGTTTCATTGCGCACAAAGTCCCGGCTGCGAAACAGCGTCCCAAGCACCGGAATCTTTGAAAGTCCGGGGTATCCGCTCACCGCCTGGCGAACGTCATCGCGCACCAGTCCTGCAATCATCATGGCCCCACCGGACGGCAGTTCGACCGTCGTATCGGCCAGGCGTTTGCGAATGGACAGAATGTTCGAGCCTGGGGTGTAGCTTTTGTTGCCGCTGTCATCGACGGTACTGCTACCGGAGGTCGAAACAGATCCTTCGAGTGTCGGCTCGGACACCTGCGTTCGGATCTTGAGGCTGATGCGGCCGGCGGAAAGCACGACAGGCTGAAATTCGAGTCCAATGCCGTAGTCGACCTTTTCAACGGTGTAGTCGGTCTTCCCATCGCTGGTGGATGCATTGGTGACAATGTTGTACTCCCCGCCGACCCGAAAGGTCGCCTTCTCACCTGAAACCGCGGTCAACGTCGGTTCGGCGAGCGTCTTCATGACGCCAGCCTGTTCCATCGCGTTGACCGAGGCGTCCAATGCCGAGGTGCTGATGCTGAAGCCCGAGTTTGAAAGCGCTTTTCCAAGACCGTAGGGGTTGTCGCTGATGGCACCCCAGCTGATACCGTTGCTGGTGCCTGAAGCACTCAGATTTACGCCGAGTTGCTTCACCACCGCGCGGCTGACCTCTGCCACCGTCACCTTCAGAGTAACTTGATCCTCGCCGGATATGGAAAGCAGGTTCACGATCTTGCCTTCTCGCCGTTCGCTGTCCGGATTGTTGATGGTCGCTCCACCGTCCGCGGACCCGCCGACCGCGGTCTGTGAATATTGCCCGGTCGTCGCTTCGCCGCCGCTGACAAATATCGTTGCGAGACTGACGGCACGGGAGGCGTCCAAGGGTGTCTCGACATTTCCGCTAAGAACAACGTTGTCGTTCAGAAGTTCGACGGTGATCTTCGAGTTGGGGATGAAGCGCTTCAAATAAGCCTCCAACCCTGTCACATCCCGTTCGACGACCAGATTGATATTGGCGACTTGTTCTTGATTGGCGCCGAACACGAAGATGTTCGTGTCACCAACCTGCTTGCCAAAGAGGTACACGCGCCGCGGTGTACGCATGACAGCATCAGCAACGGAAGGATTGCCGACCAGAATGTCGCTGGCGTCCGTCGGAATGTCTAAGACCAGAGCCTTGTTGAGGCCAAGCTTTATGCGTTCGACACCGCTTGATACGTGCCTCTCCACAGGTTTGTTGTCTGCAGCTTTAGCATTTGTCAGGCCCGAGACCCAAAATAGATCTCCGAAGCCAAGTGGCGCTATTAACGAAAGTGCTATGCGCGTCGACCGCGAAGGAAAAATGTCTTTCGCAGTTCTGGCTGTTCTGTCAGGATAGCGCATGAGCCCCCGCTTCGTGATATTCAGAACTTTCTGAACAGGCGACGAAGTGATTCCATGCCTAGATTCGCTTAGGAAATTTTCCCGGTTATTTCCGTACGTATCCGAATGTTTCTGCCGACCCGTTTTTTGTGACGATGCGTTTCCGGTTCCGTCCAAGGATGCTTGCTCGGAGGCCAGCCAACAGATCCGCCCACAACCAGGAACCGCGCGGCAACCGGGACGCGGCAATGCCGCCAGCAACGGATGGCGCGCGTTGGACGCCGCGACGACCGTGGCATTTGCTAATCGGCGGGTGAGAACACCGGTTTGTCCTTCCACAAGGTGCCCGCGATCATTTCCGAGTACCCGATGTTGAAGACCGCGCGCATGTACTCGGTGTTGAAAGGGTCAAGCACGGAGTAGCTGAGCTGCCTGTCGATCGAGGCCACATGGAAATGGATGCCGGTGCGCTGCGCGTACATGTAGCTTGCCAGCAGCGCGCTTCGTGTTTGCGATTTGATTTGAATCGCGTAGGCGCGCGCCATGACCGAGAGCGTGCTGTTCGTCACAGTGGAAAACTCGGGCATCAAGGCATTGTTGACGAGCACATACATGTTGAGCCGGATTCCTGGTCGCGCTTTCGCCAGCTTTGCCGACGTCATGAAGCTTTCCGGGACCGTCAGGATCTGAGACCCTGAGCCACCGTCGGAGTGCATTTCCTCAAAGGTGCGCTTGCCGGAATGAGCCTTTATCAGAACAGCGGGGTAGACCCCCGGAATGCTGGCCGAAGCCATCAGGACGTCCTGGAACAGCCTCAGCGAATTGGGCTCGCCGCTGTTCGCGATCGCGCCCATATCCCAAACGACTGCACGTTGGGAATCCAGATTGGAGGTCAACACGAGCAGCCGGCGGCCCTTTCGGTGCTCGGCGGCGACAGCCTTCAGGACATCCCTGGTTACATGGGTTTCAATCAGCCTGCGAAGCGGCTGCTGTTTCAGAAGACTCGTTCCCAGGAGCCCCCTTGGCAACCACTTCGCATCGACAAGATCCTTGGCGACACCGCTGGTATAGAGATCGACAAGAACATCATCGTAGGAAGATCCAAGAAAGGCATAGGGTGCGATGAGAGCCCCGGTGCTGACGCCGCTTACGATGTCGAATTGCGGCCGCCTGCCGGTCTTGGACCAGGCTTTCAGGACACCAGCGCTGAACGCTCCGCCTGATCCACCACCGGAAATGACGAGATAGTTCATCTCGGTCCTCAACGAAGAAGATTTTCGCGGCGGTGGCTCGGCCAGCGTGTCGGACTGCGCGTCCAGGTTCATGCGTATCTGGTGAAAGCCGTTGACTTCGGCAGTTCCTGCATCTTCGGCCCGATAGGGGATGCGTTGACTGGACACGCACCCAATCAACGCAACGGACAACAAAACCTGAAGAACGATCTGAGCGCCGATGACCTGACGGCGGTTGTGCGACGAACACCCAACGGGTTTGGGTACAATCGTGTCACTGGCCATGTCGTGCGGACTTGTGTCGCGTTCGCCGGAAGTTTGTTCGATGTCATGACGAGACCGTCGTCCCGGTCGATCCACGCGTTTGCGCGCACCGTCATCCGGGATTTGTCGAGACCGCGCCCACCGGAACATCATGGGGCGCTCGGATCGTCGGCCCAAAGCGGCGATTGACACGGAACGGAATTTGCCTTCGTCACAACCTCTCCGCCACGCTCGTTTTGCGCTCTCTTGTTCTCTTCGCCGCGGGTCTTTTCGCTTCCTGCGGCTTTAGTCCCAGGCCGAATTTCTTTGCCAGGAGCGAGCGCGATGCAGCGTAGTTTGGAGCGACCATCGGATAGTCGGAGGGCAGGCCCCATCTTGCGCGATACTCGTCCGGCGACAGGCCGTAGCTCACGCGCAGGTGGCGCTTCAGGGATTTGAACTTCTTGCCGCTCTCCAGCGAGATGATGAAATCCGGCGTGACCGACTTCCTGATTGGAACCGCTGGCTTCAATGGCTCCATCTCGGCCTGGGTTGAATGATCGGATCGCAGCAGATCGAAGGACTGGTAGATCTGGTTGATCAAGGATGGAAGTTCGCTTGCAGGAACAAGGTTGTTCGAAACATATGCGGAAACTACCTCTGCCATGAGTTTCATTATTGCGTCTTTCGAGCCGTTGTCGGCCATTTCTCTCTCCTCTGATTGACGGTTCATTTTGTTCACTGCACTACGGCTTTCGACGCCAGCCTTGGGCCGGTCTTGACGTCGATGATCTCGGGTGTGGTGGTGTCGACGACGCCGTCCCAGCCGCCGCCGAGCGCCTTGTTGAGGGCGATGT
>NZ_JALJRL010000029.1:0-58705 GCF_024519675.1 Mesorhizobium sp. Mes31
CGCGCAGGATGACCCAGAAGATGCTGGCTCGCACCGCCTCGATCTGAGCGAGGCCATAATAGAGCAGGAACAGTTGAACGAGCATCGGCGTGCCGCGTATGACATAGGTGTATGCCAGCACCGCGAGCGAGAGGCCGGGGCGTCCGAACGCGCGGATGAAAGCCAGCGGCACGGACAAAAGAAATCCGGCCGTCAGCGACAAGACCGTCAGGGTCAATGTGAGACCAACGCCCGAAGGCAGGACAACCATTGCGTCAAGCATCAAGCCGAGGTTCATGGGTCGCTCCCTCCTACCGGCCGAGTGCCGGATAGCGCCGCTCAGCCAGCCGGATCGACAGCAGCGTGACGGTGGTCAGCGAGAGATAGAGAGCGGAGGCCGCAAGGTAGAAGGTCAATGGCGCGCGCAAGGATCCGGCTCCCACATACGCAACGCGCATGATGTCGGTCAGGCCGACGATCGAGACCAGCGCGGTATCCTTGAAGAGCGAAATCCAGAGATTGCCGTAGGCAGGCAGCGCCAGCCGCAGCATCTGTGGTCCGATGACGAACATCCAGCGCTGCCAGGCGTTCAGGCCAAGCGACTTTGCCGCTTCGGTTTGACCCGCTGGCACTGCTGCAATCGCGCCGCGAAACACTTCGGTAGCATAACCGCTGAAAACAACCGAGAGCGCGACAACGCCTGCGGTGAACGCGTTCACTTCCACATACCGGCCGGCGATCTTGCTGGCGAGCGTGGTTCCGCCGAAGTACGTGAGCAGGATAATGAGAAGTTCTGGTACACCCCGGACAACCGTGGTGTAGGCCGTCACGACACGGTTGAGGCGCGGTTGTGCCGTGCCCTTCGAAATCGCCAAAAACAAACCAAATGCCGTACCCAGGCAGCCACTGACAAGGGCCAGGCCTATGGTCACGGTGAGGGCGACAACAAACTGAGTAGCAAAACCACCCATGGGGCGCGTTCCTCGACTCGCAATACCGCAAGATACGCCGGCCTTTGTCACTGAGACCGGGGCGTATAACCCAAGGTTGCGAATTGTTTTATTTGTAATTTGGAGTTAATTGGAGATATTGCCTAATTCTAGCGCTGGAAATTATACACTCAATCTATAATTTTTATTATTTTATCTATAACGCACCGTTATATACTGAGGCGGTTCGTTGCTCCCCAGGTTGGCGTTGTCTGCTTCCAGGGTGGGCGTTATCAGGGAAAGGAGCGCAGGGAATGGAGTTGCTGCAGAGCGACCTGAAGCTCCGTCAACTGAAGGTCTTCCGAGAAGTGTTGCGGGCCGGTTCGACAAGGCGAGCAGCGGTTGCGCTCGGGATAAGCCAGCCGGCCGTCAGTCAACATGTGAAGCAACTCGAGACCACGCTTGGCATCACACTCTTCAAGAGATCAGCCAACCGCATCGTCCCCTTGCAGGAAGCTTGGGAACTCCTGCGAAACGTAGAACTTGCCCTGACGTCGCTGGATCGCCTGGAAGCGTCGATCTTCGCGATGAAGAACGAGGAAAAGCAACGGATTGCGATTGCCGCGCCTTCTGTTTTCGGTTTCGTCACCTTGCCCAAGGTCGTGGCGATCATCCACTCAAAGACCGCTTCGAATGTCCGGTCAATTTCGGGAAGTTACGAGCAGATTGGCGAACACGTCCTGGCTGGCCGCGCAGATCTTGGAATCTCGAGACTGCCGCTGGACCCAAGTCTGTTTGAATGGGCGCCGCTTGGATCAGCGCGCAACGTATGCATTTTCCATCCCGATCATCGGTTCTCAAAACAGACCTGTATCGAGGCCCAAGACCTGGCAGGCGAAACGATCATCGATATCGATCCCCAGTTCGCCGCCCACCAAATGAACTTCAATGCCTTGCGCTTCGCCGGCGTTGAGCCGGACATCCTGGTGGAATTCGATTGCAATGGTCACGAAGCCGGATACGTTTCGGCTGGCCTAGGCATTTCGATAACCAATGAGATCATTGCGCGTGAATATGCTGCGTTTCACTTGGGAATAAAGCCAGTGGAGCCTTCCGCGCTCTATCACTACGTTGCGATTTGGCAGAAGGGCAGGACCTTTTCCAACGCATTAAATGTATCGCTCGAGGCGATCATCACTGCGTTTTCCACGGGGCCGTCAGGAGGGAGCGCGTAGCCTCAAGAAGCGTCGGCAAGAATGAGTAGAAATAGCGATTTCAGGATCCTCGAAATTTTTTGTAATTGGCCTCTTGAAGCCGTTTTAGTCGCCGCCTAACTCATTTGCCGTCGAGGCCGTATGGCTCGGCAAGATCGGCGGCGCCGCATGGGGCGGCGTCCCTTGTACCCATGTTGCTTCAAGGAGAATGTGGCTATGAGAACCTTTGACTCTCTGTATCGCACCACTGTTGGTTTCGACCGTCTGTTTGACATGCTCGACAGCGGCACGCGGACCGACTGGCCGCCCTACAACATCGAGAAGGTCGGTGAGAACGACTACCGCATCGCCATGGCGATCGCGGGGTTCAGCCCGGACGAGGTTGAGCTGACCCAGCATGGCCCGGAACTGGTTGTCGTGGGCCAGAAGGCCGATGACCAGAGTGGACGCCAGTTACTCCACCAGGGGATTGCCTACCGCAGCTTCAGGCAGTCGTTCAGGCTGGCCGACCACATGAAGATCAAGGCGGCGACCCTTGAGAACGGCCTCCTCGCCATCGACATCGTCCGGGAAATCCCCGAGGAACTGAAGCCGCGCCGCATCAGCATCGGGTCCGGCGAGGCTGCTGCGAGCAAGCAGATCTCGCAGGACACGGAACGCGCGCGCAAAGCCGCCTGATCATCGTAACCTCAATCAACTGCGGTCGCCTCCCGGTCTCGGCCGGGGGGCCCAGATTGCGGAGATCGGAGATGAACACACGATATCAGACACCGACACATTCCTCGCCAAAACTTGGCAAGCTCGAGGCTGTTTTCTGCCTGCTCGATGATCCCGCCAAGGTGGTCAACCATCCGCGTCTCTGCCATGCAGAGAAGCGGGCGTTGCTCGCGTCGTGGGCATCCGACGCTTACGCGGTTGAGAATCAGCCGGCTCTACGCCGGCTAGACAACGGGACTTTGGTCCCTGTCGAGCGCATTCTGAGCGCCTTAAAGGCTTTGGATGAGATGCCCGAGGCGGGGGAGACCCGAATCCACGCTTGGAGGTCCTCTTCGCGCCGTGGCGCGCCCTGGCGACGGAGCGGCCGGTTCTTCGGCCACGATGACGACAATGACCCGCCACCGTGTCCGGCATCAGTAGCGCCGCGTCCGCGCGCGCCAGGAGGAGTGGGCGCAATGGCCGGCGTCGAACTCGCGTATGCCTGAGTTTCTGTTTGCACATTTGCTCGGCTGCCTCGGCAGGGGCAGCCGAACTCGGCACACTCGCGGGTGAGCCCCGAGGTTAGGGAAGTCGCTAAAACTGCTAACGGGAGCGGATGACAATTTCAAAGCGCACATATCGTCTCCAGATCATGCTGAAGGCCGAAGAACTCGCGGTTCTCGACGCCTGGCGCTTCGACAGACGAATGCCGAGCCGGTCCGACGCGGTGCGGGAGTTGCTTCGCCTTGGTCGAGATACACCCGGCCAAGACAGGGATCGGCCTGAAAAATCCGTGGATTTTGGTGTTATCGATTCGCCGGTCGATTGAGCCGCACACGGCCTGCTGGCGCTTACCGAAGACGCTGGTCGTATATCAGGCGTGCTTCGCGCAGCAGTGAATTGCGGTCCGTGCCAAGCATTCCGATGAGGTCTCGTGCCTGCGCCTCCGAGATTCCGGTGTCCTTGGCAAGGTGAACTGCAAGCCTGCTCCGATCCGCCAGCCGAGCGCCTTCCTCTTTGTCGTCGCCCATGGTGAGACGTCCCTTCTCACGTTGTAGTGCAACCCTCATAGGCCGAACGTATCCCACACGCATTTCGTTCCGCCTGGTTGAAGAGAAGGTGCTGTGCAACCCTGCCTGACCGCCGATGGTCCGGAGAGCAACTGCAAGAGGGTGTAATGGCGCCGCAGGATTGCTGAGGCCCGGCCTCTTGCGGGAGCGGGCCGTCGCGCTAGATGACGCGCGGCGGTCCTCCGGTGAAGTTACTGGACCTCAGCCGTGGTGGGCGCTAAAGCGGGCTGACAGGAGGGCCAAGCCCAATGGACGCCAAGAGGCTCGACCACAAGCTCGACTGCAAGGCGTGCGGGACAGTCCAGTTGGACATCCCCGATAACGCCACTGACAATACGCCCATCCATTGCAGCAACTGCGGCCGCTACCTCGGCGACTGGGGGGAACTGCAGGACGACTTCCACAGGCAAGCCGGCGATGCGCAAGCTTTCGACCTGAACCATGGCAACATCATCAAAAAGTAGCGCTGAGAAGGCAAAGTCTCTTGTCGATCAATGCGGCTTCCTCGGCCCCGGTGACACCTCGGCCAAGTCGAGGAGCGCGTCCAGGGCACCGGTCATGTCGCGCACCACCTCCACGGAATTCCTTTGCAGCACCGTTACGTCAGTTTCCATGCCCTCGGTGGCATGCCGATAAAGTTGCTAGGCAATGCCGGACAGGCGCCCCATGTTATGGGCGATGGTCTTGCACAGTTGCATGGCGTCGTCGTGTGTCACGGGGATATCCTCTCCATGGGATTATTTCGGCCTGGGCAATTGGTGCGGAGCGGCCGCTGTCTCATCGCCTTGACAGGACGCTACGCTCGATAAGACATCTGAGCCGTTCGCGATCGAGAGCCGCGATGTTGCAATTGCCGAGATGTCTTTGGAGCATAACGAGTGCCGCGGCCTTGGAGCGGCGAGGGGACGTGATTGCGGATGTGATTGTTGAAAAAGCGGCCGTTAGCAAACGCAGACTGAAACGCGGCAACGGCCTCAAGTGGTACCTCCAAGAACTCGTAGTGCTTCCCGCCGGCTGCCCGCCAGGGTTGCTGACGCCGATCGTGGGCGACGGCCTGTTCGAGCATGGCGGCCACTTCCGTGCCACAGGTTGCGCAAGAAGCTGCCGGCGACGTCGGTGAGCCGCCAATACGTCGAAGCGATCGAACAGCATCTCCCAGGCCGTGAGCGCCGTCAGCGGTAGAGCCGCAGCGGCACCGCCGACAGCGACGCCGGGGCCGGTCCGACGATGCGTTCGTCAACCAGTTGCAGCTCGGCACTCGAGCGATGTCTGTTGAAGCCTCGCCGCGATCAGATGAAGTTGCTCCGGCCTCAAATGGGTATAGCGGCGTAGCATCTTCCAATCCTTGTGCCCGGTGACCATCGCGACCTGCTCAATGGTGAAGCCAGCTTCGAACAGGCGACTTGTGCCTTCGTGACGCAGGTCGTGGAAGTGCAGATCCTCGATCTTAAGTTCATGACAGGCACGTCGGAAGGCAGTTCCGGCCGATTTCCCATTGTAGGGGAAGATGCGTCCCTTTCCCTCAGTGGAAAAACGCTGCTCTTCGAGGATCGCGCGGGCGTCGTAACCACTCACATCGAGGAGCGGAATACGCATGTGATTGCCCTTCTTGTGGCGTGGGTCCTTGCGATCTCGTATCAGCAGGGTGTTGTTGCGGTCATTGAGGTCCTCCCACGTAGCGTTGCAGATTTCCCCGAGCCGCATTGCGGTTGCGATCGCAAAGCGGATGATCTTGTCGACGGGGATAATCTGGAAGTTGTTTCCTCTGAAGTATCGGATCAGGGCCTCTATCTCGTCAAGCGTCGGTCGCCGATCGCGCTCGTTACCCTTGCCAACAAGACCCAAGCGGGTGAGGGCGACACGACCAAGTTCCACCGGCTCCGCTGAATAAGGCAGTCCATGCACAGCCGCGCCGTGCACCAGCAATGTCCGGATGTATCCGATGTCTATTCCAACGGTGACAGGTCCGGCGCCTTCCTCGGCTCGTTCCTTGCCGAACTTTATGACCTGTTCGCGATTGAGATCCGCGATGTTGAGCCTTCCGAGCCTGGCTCGTAGCAGGTCCAGGCTGAATGCCTTCGAACGCCCGGTCGCCTTGCCAACTTCCGCCATATCGGCGATATGCAGGTCGATCAGGTCGGAGACCGTTTTGATCCCGTCCTTGTGCTTGGGAGCAGGCTTCTGACCCAGGTCGATTTCTCGCTCAATTCGGCGCGCCCACATCTCGGCGTCCTTGCGGAGCGAGAAGCTGGTGCTGAGGTAGTGACCCTTGCAGCGAACCTGCACACGCCACTTGCCGGAAGCCAACTTGTTGATGGATGCCATAGGTGGTCTCTTTTTCGTGCACGCTGTGTGCACAGGGAGGAGTACAAAATGCGAAAACTGACGGATATCGTGTCGTACAAACGGCGAACGTGTGCACGTTTTAAGGCCCTGAAAATACGAGAAAAAGCGTGATAAATCAAGCTCATAGGATTTCCGTTGCGCCTATGATGGACTGGACGGACCGGCATTGCCGGTTCTTCCATCGCCAGCTGACGAGCCGTGCGCTGCTCTACACCGAGATGGTGGTCGCCGACGCGATCATCCAGGGCGCGCGCGAGCGGCTGCTTGGCTTCGATGAGGCGGAACATCCGGTCGCGCTGCAGCTCGGCGGCTCGGATCCAGGCAAGCTTGCCGAGGCGGCGCGCATTGGCGAAGCCTTCGGTTATGACGAGATCAACCTCAATGTCGGCTGTCCGTCCGACCGCGTCCAGTCTGGTACGTTTGGCGCCTGCCTGATGAAGGTGCCTGATCTCGTCGCCGACTGCGTCGCGGCGATGAAAGCGGCGGTGACAATTCCCGTCACCGTCAAATGCCGGATCGGCGTCGACGAGCAGGATCCCGAGCCGGCGCTCGATGCGCTGGCGGATGGTGTTTTTGATGCCGGCGCCGATGCGTTGTGGGTGCATGCGCGCAAGGCGTGGCTGGAAGGGCTCAGCCCCAAGGAAAACCGTGACATCCCGCCGCTCGACTACGGCCGTGTTTACCGGTTGAAGTGCAGAAAACCGAACGAATTCATTGGCATCAATGGCGGCATTCAGTCGCTTGAAGAGGCGCGGGCGCACCTCGATCATGTCGACGGCGCCATGCTTGGCCGCGCCGCCTACCACACGCCCGGCATTCTGGCCGGCGTCGATGCCGCCTTCCATGGCGTCAAGTCCGATGCGTTCGATTTCGCCGCGCTGATCGACAGGATGGCGGACTATGCGGCACACCATATCGAGCAGGGCGGCCGGCTTGGCCATGTCACCCGCCATATGGTCGGGCTGTTCCACGGATTGCCCGGCGCGCGCCGCTATCGCCAGATCCTGTCCACCGACGCGAGCCGGCCCGGCGCCGGACCGGATGTGCTGAAGAGGGCTTTCGCCGCCGTTGAATTCAGTGGAGCGGCGGCCGAAGCGGCCTGACACGTCAAGGCTGGCTTCAATCCCTGAGGATCATGCGGTCGCCGCGCACGTCGAAGCCCGACAGCGAGCCGATGAAGTTCATACCGAGCAGGCTCTGGCTGAGCATGCCTGGTGCTGCGACCATCACCGACATGTCCTTGCGCACGATGCCGCCGATCGCCACCTCGTCGGTTTTTACGGCGGCGGCGCGCGCCATGCCGTTGGCGGTCGAGACCGGTATGGTGTAGTTGAGCACCGCTGGATTGAACCCGGCGGCTTGCGCGTCCTCCGACGTCAGCACGGTGCTGGTCGCGCCGGTATCGACAACGGCCCGCACCGGATTGCCGTTGACCAGGATTCTCGCTTCGAAGTGACCATTGTCGGCCTTGTCGAGCGTCACCGTGGCGTGGCCATCTTCAATGCCCAGGGCGAGCGGACTGCCGGGAACAAGACCCGCGGTCACCCGGCTGGCAATATCCTGCAGTTCGTAACGATACTGGTAGCCGGCGATCAGCACGAGCACGATTGCCGCCCAGGCGCCGAGGTTGCGGGCCATGGCGCCCAACGGTCGACCCGACCGGAGCAGACCGGCGCCGATAAGAGCGCCAAAGGCGCCAAGCCAGATCAGCCGGCCGAAATCGTAATTCTCGACCCCGAGCGTGCTGCCGCCGGAATCGTTGAACATCAGCAGGACCGTTCCCACCCCGATCGCCGCCATCAGTATCCAGAACAGCCGGTTCATCCGCGTGGGCGCCTCACGAAATCGCGTCGCGTTCGCGCGCCATGCGGGTGCGGCGCGTTTCGCGACGTGGCCGGCGCTCGACCGTCTCCAGGCGGGCAGGCAATTCGGCCATGACACTGCGGCGCGTTTCCGGCGTCATCCCCATCCAGGCGCCGATTTCCTCGCGCGTGCGGCCACAACCGAAACAGAAGCCGGTTTTCATGTCGATCGAACAGACCAGGATGCACGGGGATTCGATGGCCGTCATGACTTTCTCTTGAGGGCTTCCTGCCGGAATCCCTTGTTCCATCTCCACATGGTGCAACCGCAAAGCCAATGCAAGCCCTCGCGATTGCGCCTTCCGGGAACACCTTTGCGGCAAATGCAGGACGATGATCCGAGAGGTTGTGCCGACCACGCAACGCGGCTATGCCGCTCACCAACTCCATGGAATGATCGCCAACGACATGACCAGCACGCTGCCCTTCGATGATTTTCGCAACCTGCTGGCCAACTTGCCGGCGGCCGACACGACAGCCGAGGCCCGTGTGCGCACGCTGTTTGCCAAGGCCGACAAGCCCAGGAATTCACTTGGCCGCATCGAGGACATTGCCGCCTGGCTGGCCGCCTGGAGCGGCCGTGCTCCGCCCGCGGTGACGAGACCGTTGATGGCGGTCTTTGCCGGCAACCACGGCGTCACTCGCCACGGCATTTCGCCTCGGCCGGTGGCGGCGACCGCCAATGCGGTCGAGCTTTGCGCTGCGGGAGGTGCTGCGATCAACCAGATCTGCATCGCCAATGATCTCGGCTTGAAGGTTTTCGATCTTGCCCTGCACATCCCGACCGCTGACATCAGCGAGGATGCAGCGCTCGATGAGCGCGGCTGCGCCGCCACCATGGCCTTCGGCATGGAAGCGATCGCGGGCGGCACCGATCTGCTTTGCCTCGGCGATCTCGGCGTCGGTAACTCCACCATCGCCGCCGCCCTGTTTGCGGCGCTGTTCGGGGGCAGGGGCGTCGACTGGGTCGGTCCGGGGTCGGGTGCCGAGGCGGCTATGCTGGCACGCAAGGCTGACGTGGTCGATGCGGCGCTGGCCTTTCACGGCGGCCATCTCGGCGACCCGCTGGAGGCGCTGCGCCGGGTCGGCGGCCGCGAGTTCGCGGCGATAGCCGGCGCCATCCTCGCCGCGCGGATGCAGAAGATCCCGGTTCTGCTCGACGGGTTTGCGGCAACGGCCGCCGCGGCGGTGCTGCATGCCGCCAACTCCGCAGCCCTCGACCATTGTCTTCTCGCCAGCCTGTCGCCGGAGCCCGCGCATCGGCGCGCCGCTGAGCGTCTTGGTCTGCGCCCGTTGCTCGATCTTGGCATAAGCCATGGCGAAGGGGCAGGGGCCGCTCTTGCCGCAGGTCTGGTCAAGGCGGCGGCGCTGACCAGTTCGGGCATGGCCGCGGCTGTTCGTGGCTAGGCACCGGCAAGGCTACGTCGGGACGGCTTCCGTTACCGCCGGCGCGCCGCCACCGCCGCGGTCGGCAGCGCGGGCAGCTCTTCCATCACCCGGCTGAGCGGGAAGATGGCGATCGCTTCCGTGCCCTCGCGCAGCTTGGAGTGAAGTTCGAACTCGCCGCCATGCATGGCTAACAACCCTTGCACGATCGGCAGGCCAAGACCTGTGCCTTGCTCGGCACTCTTGATGGCGATCGAGCCCTGGCCGAAGGCCGAGAGCACAATCGGAATCTCGTCCTCGGGTATGCCGGGACCGTTGTCCTTGACCGAAATGTATTGACCGCCGCCAGCCGTCCAGCCGACGCGAACGCGAATTTCGCCGCCCGTGGCGGTGAACTTGATGGCGTTCGACAGAAGGTTGAGCGTGATCTGCCGCACCGCCCGCTCATCGGCGAACAGACGCGGCAACTCGTGCTCGAAATCCTGGACAATGCGGATATCCTTGTTGCGCGCCTTCAGTTCCATCATGTGGCAGCAATCCTCGACGATGTTGAGCAGCATCAACGGCTCCTCGTTGAGCTGGTAGCGGCCGGCCTCGATGCGAGACAGGTCGAGGATCTCGTTGATCAGGTCGAGCAGATGCTGGCCGGATTCATGCACGTCATGGGCGTAGTCGCGATAGGTGGGGTTGCTCATCGGCCCCAGCACCTCGTTCGACATCACCTCGGAAAAACCGAGAATGGCGTTGAGTGGCGTGCGCAGTTCGTGGCTCATCGAGGCGAGGAACCGCGACTTCGCCAGATTGGCATCCTCTGCCCGCCGCCGCGCCTCGTCCGACATCGATTTCGCCGTCTCCAGTTCGGCGATCAGCGCATCCTTTTCGGAGCGGAACGACAGCAGCATCAGGGAGGAGCGGTTGAGGTGGCGGGACACATGGGCGAAGAAGGGCAGCGACACGATCAGCAGCCCGGCCATGATCGCCTCGACCGGCATCCACAGCTTGACCACGGCATAGGCATAGAGCGCTACCGGAACCGCAAAGGTCGCCAACAACGCGCCGCGCAGGGATGAAGCCATGACCGCGGTCGCCGCCATGGTGAACAGCAGTACCACCGCCTTGACCACCTGGAACTGGTCGACCTGGCAGGCACCGCAGCCAAGCCAGACGAACCAGCCCCAGCCGAGGCCACACAGGAAATGGCCGATCAGGAATTCCCGTCGTGTTTGCAAGGGGTTGAGCTCGGATGCTTCCGCACGCTCAACGCGCCGCGCCATGAAGGCGACGATGGTATAGCAGGTCAGCGTGAACAGCGCCCAGGGGCCGATCTCGTTGCCGACGCCGGCAAGCCGACCGGCTGCCGCGATCGCCAGGACGAGAAGCGGGATGGCGATGGCACCGCTTGTCATGGCGCGGGCGTGGAGCTTCAGCAGTTCGCGATCGAAATCGGGATTGCCGGCCTGCTGCGAAAGACGGTCGCGCGTCTTGCGCACCGCGCGCGCGACATCGCTGTTGCGATGGCGTTTCCTGCGGTCCACAATGAACTTGTCCGCTGTGTTCGAGCGTTGCAAGGGCATCAAAACTTCAATTTATGCGAGCAGCGGTTTCCAAGTGTTAAGCTACGTTCGAATGATTAACCAACCGTTTGCCATATGAGCCGTTCATGGGCCCCAGGGCCGCGCCGGCGATACGCCGCGCCACGTCAAAGAAGCTTGTGGCGCCGGCTGGTGGACTACGGGCTTACCGTCGTCATTCTTGGATTGCTGATCCTGCTCGCGGCTCGCCTCGACCGGGTCGAAACCCGCAGGACGGAGGGGGCTGCAATCGTCAATGACGGCGATTCGATCACGCTCGGCACCGAGCGCATCCGCATGCGTGGAATCGATGCCCCGGAGTATTCGCAGACCTGCCGCAAGAATGGCGCCGACTATCCTTGCGGGACGCTTGCGCGCCAATCGCTGGTGCGGCTGATCGCCGGCAAGCCCGTTTCCTGCACCGGCTGGCAGCGTGACCGCTATGGCCGGCTGCTTGTCGACTGCACCGCCGGCGGCAAGGATCTCAACCGTGCGCAGGTCGAGGCGGGTTGGGCCGTTGCCTATGGCGACTACGAGAGCGAGGAAGCCAGCGCCCGCGCGGGAAAGGCCGGCATCTGGGCGGGCACATTCGACCAACCGCAGGACTGGCGCGACAGCCATCACGGCCAAGTCGTTGAAAGAAAGCACGGCACGCTGGCGTCGATCGGCGATGCCGTGCGCGAGATTTTCCGCTTCTGGTGATCGCGCATCCTGTAACTGGACCGAGAACGAACGGGAGGATGGAATGAAGCTCTTCGACGGCGGCCGGGCGCCCAATCCACGGCGAGTGCGCGTTTTCCTGGCCGAGAAAGGCATCACGGTGCCGCTGGTGCCCGTCGACATGGGCGCGCTGGAGCACAAAGGCCAAGCGGTCAGTTCGCGCAACCCCCTGCAACGCCTGCCGGTGCTGGAGCTCGACGACGGCACCGTCATCACCGAATCCATTGCTATCTGCCGCTATTTCGAGGAGCTGCATCCGGAGCCGGCCCTGTTCGGACGCGGCGCCCTCGGCAAGGCACAGGTCGAGATGTGGCAGAGACGGATGGAATTCAACCTGCTCAGCTGCGTCGCGCAGGCCTTTCGTCACATCCACCCGGCCATGAAGGAATGGGAAATCCCGCAGATTGCCGAATGGGGCGAGGCCAACAAGCCGAAGGCCGTGGAGTTCCTCAGGATCCTGGACAGTGAACTGGACAGCCGGGAGTTCATAGCCGGCGACAGCTATTCGATCGCCGACATCACAGGCCTGATCGCCGTCGACTTCATGAAACCGGCACGCATCAGGGTGCCGGAAGAATGCACCAATGTGTTGCGCTGGCATCAGGCGGTTTCGAGCCGGCCGAGCGCCGCCGCCTGACCATGATCTTGAAAAGTAGAAGCCGGTTTTCGGACAAGGCCATGGCCGACCAGGATGCGCTCGACAGTTTTGCAGCGACGGTTCGCGCCTGCCGGATCTGCGTCGAAGATCCGATCGGCAAGCCGTTGCCGCACGAGCCACGGCCAGTGCTGCGACCCTCGTCCAACGCCCGCATCCTGATTGCCAGCCAGGCGCCGGGAACCAAGGTGCATATCACGGGCATGCCGTTCACCGATGCCTCCGGCGACCGCCTGCGCAGCTGGCTCGGGGTGGCATGCGACGAATTCTACGACATCGAGAAATTCGCCATCGTGCCCATGGGCTTCTGCTTTCCCGGCCAGAACGCCAAGGGCGGGGACTTGCCGCCGAGGCGCGAATGCGCTCCCGCCTGGCGCGCGCCTTTGATGTCCTTGATGCCACGGATCGATCTGGTGCTGACGATCGGCATCTACGCGCAGTCCTGGCATATGGGTGCCGCGCGCCGACCCTCGCTGACGGAAACGGTGATGGACTGGCGTACCATCTGGGAGAGTTCCGCCGGTCCGAAAGTGCTGCCACTGCCACATCCATCATGGCGAAACACCGGCTGGTTGAAGAAGAACCCATGGTTTGAAATGGATTTGCTGCCTTTCCTGCGATCGGAAATCCGCTATCGCCTTGGTTGACCTTTCAGCAAGAAATCACTCGCTTTTCCACCAATCGGCAGAATTTCTTTCTTGTGAAAGGCCCTGACAAGGCGGAATATAGCCAATCTATTCCCTTGGGAGCACGAAATGGACCGCCTCGATAGAAAAATTCTCCGCCTCTTGCAGGAGGATGCGACACTCGCGGTCGCCGACGTCGCCAAGAAGGTCGGGCTGTCGACGACACCTTGCTGGCGGCGCATCCAGAAGCTCGAGGAGGAGGGCGTCATCAAGCGGCGCGTCGCTATCCTCGACCACGAAAAGGTCAATGTGCGGGTCACCGTCTTCGTGTCGATCCGCACCAACTCGCACAGCCATGAATGGCTGCGGCGCTTCTCCGAGGTCATCCAGGAATTCCCCGAGGTGGTCGAATTCTACCGCATGAGCGGCGACGTCGACTATCTCCTGCGCGTGGTGGTGCCCGATATCGCCGCCTATGACGCGTTCTACAAGCGTCTGATCGCCAAGATCGAGATCCGCGACGTGTCGTCGTCGTTTGCCATGGAGCAGATCAAGTACACGACCGAAATCCCGCTCGACTACATGGTGCTGGACAAGGAATCGGGCGCCAACGCCGCCTGAGCATGGCCTCACACAGGATCGTCCTGCTTAGTTCTTCTTTTTGTTGAGGAAACTCCACGGTGAGTTGACCGGTAGCGTGATCGTGTCCGGCACATTGTCGACGCTCACCACATCCGCCTTGCGTACCATATAGCCCGACTGGATGACACTGACGCCGTCGAGGATGAAAAGCTGGCTCTTCTCCATCCCGGGCGTCAGCGTGCCGGTGACGGCAACCGGCTGATAAGCCTCCGACATCTTGTAGGGATGGGCTGGTGTGACCAGCACAATCTGATTGGGCGGCGGGGTCGGCATATGGCTGCAGGCGCCCGTCCATGGCACCAGCAGGAACTGATAGACAAGGTCGCCGTCGCGATCGACCGGCAATGCATAGCCGGCCAACTGGATGGTCTTGTCCCGCAGGTCGACGGAGAGCGTTTCACCATGATCTGGCATCCTGGCCGCGATCATCGGCAGCCCGGCGTTTTCGGCTGCGGCTTGCGTCGCCGGGCGCAGATCCTTCCAGAAAATGTGCGCGGTCTCGGCCGAGGCATCGGCGGCGGCAACGGACACCAACAACGCGGTGGCGAGCGCCATGGTTGATTTGAGACGGTGGCTCATTGGCTGATCCGTTCCGGGGCCGCTCCCTTTGAAGTCAAGTAAAGCCGCCGCCACCAATGACGTCAACGGACGAGCCGCATCACATGTCGGCGAGAACCGGCCATGCCGGTCTCGTGGAACCCGCGCGCGGCAAACATCGACTTGAAGCCCATGAAGCGGAAGCTGGGCGAATCCGGATCGACCGGATAGGCCTCGACAGCGGCTGCGCCGCTCTTGAAGGCGTGATCGACGGCGGCCTCAAGCAAAC
This sequence comes from Mesorhizobium sp. Mes31, assembly GCF_024519675.1. NCBI lineage: Bacteria > Pseudomonadati > Pseudomonadota > Alphaproteobacteria > Hyphomicrobiales > Phyllobacteriaceae > Mesorhizobium > Mesorhizobium sp. Mes31. Next base: position 14,523 of record NZ_JALJRL010000029.1, read on the forward strand.
GAGCGCCGATGCCGACAGCACGGTGAGGGCGAGCGACGAAGAAGCAGACGATGGACCAAATGTCCTTCTCATTGTCGTTCTGATCCGGCGACAACTTTCTGAATGAAAGGCGTGGCGCAACGGAGCACCAGCCGACGACTTCCTCACCGGCGCGCGCGATGATGCCCACTGGTGTTCCCGCCGCGATAGTCGATTTCATCGCCCGCTTCTTGTCGGCACCGCTGCTCGACTGACGGCCGGCAAGCTCCCGCCAACTCATGCACCAGCAGTATTTCGGGCCACCGGACTGTTCGAACAGCGTCTCGAAGTCCGGCCATGTCTGACTGGTGACAGGAACGAAATCCAGGTCGATCATGTTTTGGGCATCGTCCTTGCCGACAGCCGCTCGAGCGTTTTGCGGGCGGTGAGCTCCTTGACGGCATCCTTGCCGATCCAGCGCGCCGTCTTGTCCGCCGAGGCTGTCAGCTTTTGCGCCAGGGCAAGGGCAGGGCCGTACAGGTTCAAGGACCGCTTGCCGATCTGCCGCAGCGCCCAGTTCACCGCTTTCCTGACGAAGTTGCGCGGATCGCCGGCATGAGCCTCGATCAGCGGCAGATAATTCAAGAAGGTTGCGTCCGGCTCCTTCTTCAGATGCACCGTTGCCCATGCCAGCATGGCAAACGCGGTTCGGCGGACGAATTCGCGCTCATCCGTGGCGAACTCGTCGATAAGGTCGCGCCAGAAAGGCGTTGCGGCAAACAGGTCCGAGACGCTGTCTACGACCTCCCAGGAATCGAAGTCGCCCGCCCAGCGGCGGCATTCTTCGATGGTGATCTTTTTCGGCTCGCCGGTGAACGCCGCCATTAGCCGCGCCTCGCGAATGCCGCTGTCCCATAGCACCAGAGCCCGCTCGTGGTTGCGCTTCACCTTGCGCGCCAATGGCCGCAAATGCGAATTGCTGATGCCGAGCGCGGTCGCGATGTTGATGCCGAACCGCGCCATGCCGGGGAAATTTTCGGGAGCGCGCAATGCCTTTAGATGGGCAACGATGTCATCGGCCGTCCAATCTGGATCTGGCTGAGACATGGCAGCCAAGGGCTATTTCTCCAGCCGCGCCAGCAGCGAGGACGTATCCCAGCGCTTGCCGCCCATCGCCTGCACATCCTTGTAGAACTGATCGACAAGTGCGGTCACCGGCAGCTTGGCGCCGTTGCGGTCGGCCTCGTCCAGGCAGATACCGAGATCCTTGCGCATCCAGTCGACGGCGAAGCCGAAATCATACTTGCCGGCATTCATCGTCTTGTGGCGATTCTCCATCTGCCAGGACCCGGCAGCACCCTTGGAAAGCACCTCGATCACCTTCTCGATGTCGAGCCCGGCCTTCTTGCCGAAATGGATGCCTTCCGACAGGCCCTGCACCAGCCCGGCGATGCAGATCTGGTTGATCATCTTGGTAAGCTGGCCAGCGCCTGCGGAACCCATCAGGCCCACCATGCGGGCAAAGGCATCGATGACGGGCCTGGCCTTGTCGAAGGCTTCCTGGTCGCCGCCGACCATGACAGTGAGAACGCCGTTCTCGGCACCGGCCTGGCCGCCCGAGACCGGAGCATCGAGGAATGAAAAGCCGCGTGCTTCCGCCGCCGCCGCCAGTTCACGCGCCACCTCGGCCGAGGCGGTGGTGTTGTCGATGAAAACCGACCCTTTCTTCATCGATTTGAAGGCGCCGTCCGGACCTGTCGTCACCGAACGCAAATCATCGTCATTGCCGACGCAGGAAAAGACGAAATCCTTGCCCTCGGCCGCCTCCGCCGGCGTTACAGCGAAGCTGCCGCCGTGTTGGCCAACCCATTGCTCGGCTTTCGCTTTGGTGCGGTTGTAGACGGTGACGTCGTGGCCTCCCTTGTTCCTGAGGTGCCCGGCCATTGGATAGCCCATCACGCCAAGACCGAGAAATGCCACAGATGCCATAAGCTTGCCCTTCAATGAAAACGGAATTTGCTGCGAAAGCTCTAGGCTCTGCGCTCAATTCGTCAAGACGCGTACCGGCTGATCTACTGGTACAGCCGAATGAACCGGTCAGCGTTTCAAATGGATGGTGATCCGGCGCTCGATCCATTCGATCGCGTGGCGCAACAACTCGACCATGACAAGATACACCAAGGCCACCCAGATATAGGCCTGGATGTCAAAGCTGTTGGCGAAGGCGAGCTTTGCGTTACCCATCAGGTCGTAAACGGTGATGATGGCGACGATCGCCGAAGCCTTGACCATCAGGATCAGCTCGTTGCCATAGGGCCGCAAGGCGACGATCAAGGCCTGCGGCAGGATGATCTTGCGCAGCGTCTGCAGCTTGTGCAGGCCGAGCGAAGCAGCCCCTTCCCATTGCCCCCTGGGCACGCTCTCGATGGCCCCGCGCAGGATCTCGGCCTGGTAGGCGGCGGTGTTGAGCGCAAAAGCGAAGACGCCGCAGTTGAAGGCGTCTTTGAAAAAATCCCAGAGGCCGACCATTTGAAGTTGCGGTCTGAACGAGCCCAGCCCGTAGTAGACCAGAAAGGTCTGAACCAGCAGTGGCGTGCCGCGGAAGAAGTAGACGTAACAATAGGCAAGGCCGGACAGAATGCGGTTCCTGGACATACGCCCATAGGCAACGGGCATAGACAGAATCGCGCCAAGCACCATCGAAATGGCAACCAGCGACAGGGTGACGCCGAGGCCCTGCAGGTAGGCCGGCGCATATTTGGCAAAGAAGGCGGCGTTCCAGGCAAAGAAGAGGTAGCTGACGATACCGAGGCCGAAGGCTATCCACACGCCGACCAGCGCATAGCCGACGATGCGCCCGCGCTGCCATCCGCGCGCTCGTGGTGGTGGCCGTTCGACCATGGTGGCTGTGGAGCTCATCGTTGTGCCTCCCGTTTGCCGAGCGAGCGCAGAATCGCGCTGGTCGCGAACGATGACACGACAGCCAGACCTAGAAAGACCAGAGCCGCCAGGCTGTAAAACAGGAACGAATGCTTGGTGACGCGAGCAGCCACACCAGCGTTGCGCAGCGTCTCGGCAAGACCGACGACCGAAACCAGGGACGTGTCCTTGAGCAGGCTAAGCCAGCAGTTCTCCAGACCGGGGAACGCGATGCGAAGCAGTTGCGGCAAGATCACCTTGCGCATGGTCTGCCATTTGGACAGGCCAATGGAATAGCCACCCTCATATTGCCCTTTCGGGATGGCGCGAAAGGCCGACAGGAAAACCTCGCTGGCGTAGGATGAGAAGATCAGCGCGAGCACGATCATCCCGGCGAAGAAGCTGTTGACGTCTATGGTCGCTTCGGGACGGAAATATCGGATGAGGTGTTGCAGCAGGATCGGCATGCCGAAGAAGAACAGGAAGAGCGTCACCAGTTCCGGCAGGCCACGAAAGACCGTGGTGTAGATGTTGGCGGCCAGCCGCAGCGACGGCTCTTCGGACTGCTTGCCCATCGCGACAAAGAAGCCAATCGTCAAACCGATAGGAAGCGTCGCCAGTGCAAGAAGGACCGTCACAATGACGCCATAAGCAATATCATCAAGCCAGCCGTCAGGTCCCCAACTGAGAAGTGTCCATATGCTCTGAGCTGGCATTGACAGGTCTTATCCCCACGGCGTTACCAAGATGAATAGAAAGACGGCGGGGAATTTCCCCGCCGTCTTGATCCTGTCTATCAGGACTCGGCGCCGAAGACGTCGAACTTGAAGTACTTGTCGTTGATTTCCTTGTATTTTCCATTGGCGCGGATGGCGTCGATGGCGGCATTGAGCTTGTTGACCAGGTCGGTCTCGCCCTTGCGCACGGCAATGCCGGCGCCCGGCCCGAAGATATCGACCGGTTGCGGCGACGGCTGGCCGAGAATCTTGCAGCAGGCGCCATCAGGCGAATCCAGCCACTGCTGCAGCACGACGATATCGTCCTCGATGGCGTCGAGGCGACCATTGGCAAGATCTGCCTGCTCCTCGGGGCTGCTCGGATACCCCTTCACGGTGCTGTCGGTGAAGGTCTTCGTGGCATAGTTGAAATGCGTGGTCGTGGTGGCGACGCCGACGGTCTTGCCGGCGAGATCTTCCTTGGTCACGCCCTTCAGCGTGCTGTCCTTAGGCACGGCGAGCGCCGACGGCGTGTTGTAGTATTTGTGGGTGAAGTCGACCTTCTCCTTCCGCTCCGGCGTGATCGACATCGAGGCGACGATGGCATCGAACTTGCCGGCCTGAAGCGCCGGGATAATGCCGTCCCAATCCTGGGCGACGAAGGTGCACTTGACCTTCATTTCATCGCAAAGCGCCTTGGCGATGTCGATGTCAAAGCCGACAAGCTGGCCATCGGAAGTCAGGTTGTTGAATGGCGGGTAGGCGCCTTCGGTGCCGATCCTCAGGGTCTTCTCCTGGGCCTGGGCTACGCCGAGCGTCAGCAGCGCAGCCGATGCGGCAAGCGCGATACGCAGTGCAATACGCATGATAGTCCTCTCTTTATGTCCCGGCCGTCGTTCCGAAACGGCTCTGTGGGGCGGTGCTTTTGACCGCCCGCTGAGGCGATACTCCCACTCTTTCCAAGAAAAAAGCAACCGCAAAACCACAAAAATAGGCAATGCTATTCTGCCGCTGCGTTACCTCTCAAGCAACGAGCCCGGTGGCGCGCTCGATGAAGTCGGCTATCGACTTTGTATCGTCGAGATCGAACACCGGCAGGCTTTCGCCCTCGGTCGTGAAGTCGGCGGCTACGGCAACGATGGCCGGATCACTTGCCGAAAGCGGTGTCCGGTCCTTCGCTTCCCGCCGGCGGGTTTCTATCTTGCGGTGAGCCTCGCGCTTGTAGCCCTCGACCAGCACGATGTCGCAAGGCGCGAGCCGCGACAGAACCGCCTCCAGCGTCGGCTCATCCTCGCCGCGCAGTTCGTGCATCAGCGCCCAGCGAACACCGGAGACGATCGCGACTTCCATGGCACCGGCCTGCCGGTGACGAAAGCTGTCGGCCCCAGGCTTGTCGATGTCGAAGTCATGATGGGCATGTTTCACCGTGGAGACCTTCCAGCCGCGCCGGACAAGCTCGGTGACCAGTTTCTCGGTCAAAGTCGTCTTGCCGGAGTTCTTCCAGCCGGTGATGCCGAAAACGCGTCTGTTCATGGTTCCATGCTCTGCAACAGACGCTCGGCCCGGACAAGATCATCAGGCTCGTTGATATTGAAGAAAGGGTCGATCGGTTGGGCCGCGGATTGCGGAACGGGGAAGTCCACGTCGACAAAATCATGCCGCTCGATGAAGGCCGAAACCCGCCTGTTGTCCTCGTCGACCAGAAAGCGCCGCAAGGCGTCGCGACAATCGGTCGGCCAGAGCGTGAAGGTCGGGTGCCGCTTGCCGGCCGAGCAAGCAACGGCAATTGAACCGGAGCGCTGATCGATGGCTGCCGCCAGCCGTTCGACAAGATCCAGCGGCAGGAACGGCGTGTCGCCGGCAGCGGTGACGATTGCCTTGCAAGCGGTGTTGGCGATGGCCCATTCGAGGCCGGTCAGGATCCCGGCAAGCGGCCCGGCAAAGCCGGTGACCGTATCGGCAAGCACCGGCAGTCCAAAGCGGGAGAAACGCGCCGGGTCGCCATTGGCGCTGAGCGCCAGGGGCGCCACCTGCGGGGCAAGACGCAAGATGACATGGTCGAGCAGGCAGCCGCTGCCAAGCGGCAACAGGCACTTGTCGCCACCACCCATGCGTCTTGATCGGCCACCGGCCAGAATGATCCCCACAACATCTCGCTTCATGCCATCGAGCCTGTACGCCAGCCGCCGGGAATCACAAGAACCTTCCACGGAGCCAGCTAGATTCCGTCCGGTACCATCGTCGGCCCGGTGCTTTCGGCGACGATCTTTCGCCGTCCGACGATCCGCTCGCGGTAGAGCGCATAAAGGCCGGAGCCGATGATGATGGTGGCGCCGATGACCATCGGCAGGTCGGGAACGTCGGCGAAGATGAAGAGGCCAAGCAGGATCGACCAGATAAGGGCCGTATAGCGGAACGGTGCGATGAAGGAGATGTCGCCCACCCGCATCGCCATGATGATGGACTGGTAGCCGATGAGCACGAGCACCGCGGCGAGCGCCAGCAAGGCCGTGCTTTTCCCTGTCATCGGTGTCCAGCCGCCCATCGGCGACAACAGCAGCGCGCCGACGATGGTCATGGCAAATGCGGTGGCGGTCGAAACCAGAAGGGTCGGGATAGCCTTGGGAATCCTCTTGGTGGCGAGATCGCGCACCGCGCAACATGCCACGCAGGCCAACGCGACCAGGGAATAGACGCTGAACCCTTCGAAGCCCGGCCGCACGATGACCAGAACGCCGACAAATCCGATGGCGATGGCCAACCAGCGCCGCCAGCCGACACCTTCCCTGAAGACAAGCGCCGCGCCCATCGTCACCGCCAGCGGCAGCGCCTGCAGGACTGCCGAGACGGAGGCGATCGGTAAATGGGCGAGCGCGATCAGGAACGTCACCGTGCCTCCGGCTTCGCCGAGGACGCGCAGTGCCACCAGCGGGTCCAGCATCGAGCGCAGCCGGACAAGAGCACCGCGCTGCCAGGCAAGCGAGCCGACGAAAAGGGTGGCAAATACTCCTCTGACCAGCATGACTTGCGCCATGTTCATCGATTGCGACGAGTATTTGGTAATGGCGTCGTTGAGGGTGAAGCCGGCCATCGCCACCACCATGAGCAATGCGCCGCGAAGATTTGGAGAAAGGGGCAAGACAACTACCGGTTCTGCTCTGTAGCAAGCCTGTAGCAGCCGGGGCTGAAACAGCAATGGCAAAGGACTGGGCCACGGTCTTGCCGCGGCCCATAAAACCCCTGCTATAAGAATAGAATTTACTTCCTTGGCGTCAGCACCTCGGTGCCATTGCCGTCCTTGCCGGCGATCGTCCACAGACCGTGCAGCGAACCGTCTTCCATCACCTTGTAGACGACGAGGCCGATATCCTTGTCCATGACATAGCCGGCTGAGAAGGCATCGTCGTTGCGCATGCAGATTCCGTCAGAGGACGAGCCGCCCGTCTCCCAGTGGATCGTGCAGGTCGTCTGGCTGGTCAGCGTGATGGTGGCTTCACCGTCATAGGTCGAGCCGTCGAAGTTGGTACCGGCGACCGTGTAGGTGCCGCCAATCGACTGGGCAGCGGCTGGCATGACAGCCAAGCCAAGCAAGGCAAGAGAAAGAATGAGTTTGCGCATAGTGTATTCCCCCTGTGAGCGACGATTCCGCTGCGGGGAAAGCTAGGCCGGAACATGCTGGCGGTAAATCGACAACGGTTCGCGGATCTGACTTTTCCGGGATGTGACCGAAAATGTCACGGTCCCTTGAGGCTGCCGGCGATGGTGCCGACCAGCGGGTCGTACTTCGACTTCACGGCAGGCGGGTATTCGAGCCATACGGTGCGGATGACGCCGTCCTTGCCGAAGAGGCGACGCTCATAAAATATCTTTCCATCCTTCAAGCCCGACAGCACGGCCCAGTCCTTGCCCGCCTTGCTGTAGGTAATCTCGTAGCCCGGCTCCTTGCTGGCTTTCTCCGCCGCGACGAAACCCTTCGGCGTGTCGTCGTCGATGTTGAGGATGCCCGAGCAGATCAGGCTGGCGCCATCGGCACTGAGCCATTCCTGGCCGTCGCCATTGTCGGGCTCAGGCTGGCGATCGGTGAAGACATCATCGGGAAAGGTGCAGACGGTGCCGAAGCGCTCGTTGGTATAGGTGAAGGGAGCGGCACTTGCGGTGCTTGCCACAATGATCGCGAAAAACACCATGATCGAAAACAGCCGCCGCATGTCTTGCCCCAAAGCCGATGACCGGAAGGCAATCCTTGCACAGATCGGTGGGAAGGTCAGCCGCCGGTCACGCTCATATGCCGCGAAACGGAGGGGCGGCTGGTGCGGCGGTCGATGATGAAGTCATGGCCTTTCGGCTTGCGGCCGATGGCTTCGTCGATGGCGTCGGCAACCAGTTCGTTGCCTTCGGACGCGCGCAAGGGCGCGCGCAGGTCAGCCGCATCCTCCTGACCGAGGCACATATAGAGGGTACCCGTGCAGGTCAGCCGGACGCGGTTGCAGCTTTCGCAGAAATTGTGGGTCATCGGCGTGATGAAGCCCAGCCGGCCGCCGGTTTCGGCGACCTGGACATAGCGAGCCGGACCGCCTGTCTTGAAGGGAATGTCGGTCAGCGTGAACTGGCGTTCCAGCGAAGCACGCAGCAGCGACAGCGGCATATACTGGTCGGTGCGGTCGGCATCGATCTCGCCCATCGGCATGGTTTCGATGACCGTCAGGTCCATGCCGCGGCCATGCGCCCAGCGCATCATGCCGGGCAGTTCGGCGTCATTGAAATCCTTCAGCGCCACCGCGTTGAGCTTGACCTTCAGCCCGGCCGCCTGCGCGGCATCGATGCCTTCCATGACCTTGCCGAGATGGCCCCAGCGGGTGATCTTGTGGAATTTTTCGGCGTCAAGCGTGTCCAGCGAAACGTTGATGCGCTTGACCCCGCAATCGGCGAGTTCGGCTGCAAAACGCGAAAGCTGCGAGCCGTTGGTGGTCAGCGTCAGTTCTTCCAGCGCACCGCTTTCGAGATGTCGCGACAACTGACGCACGAGGTGCATGATGTTCTTGCGAACCAGCGGCTCACCACCGGTGAGGCGCAATTTCCTGACGCCCTTTTCGATGAAGACGCTGCACAGCCGGTCAAGTTCCTCCAGCGAAAGCAGGTCCTTCTTCGGCAGGAAGGCCATGTCCTCGGCCATGCAATAGGTGCAGCGGAAATCGCAGCGGTCGGTGACCGACACCCTGAGATAACTGATCGTGCGACCGAAAGGGTCGATCATGTCCATGCTTCAAGCGCTTCCCGTGGCCGTGAACGGCTTCGTTATATACCGCTATGTGATACGATCCGGCCCGCCATTCAAGATACCGTTTCTCGATCTTTGGTAACATTCCCTGGCCGACATCGCATGTCGGCTCACCGCAAACGGCCTTTTCCCGTTTGGCGAAGCAGCGTAGGGAAGGGTGGATTGCCGAGGGACCGAACACCATGACCGCACCCAGGGAACTCCGGGTCTCAAAAGACCGCCGACTGCTCTCGGTGACCTTTCCCGATCATCAACCGTTCGAACTGCCGGCGGAACTGTTGCGCGTCGCCTCGCCCTCGGCCGAGGTGCAGGGCCATTCGCCCGAACAGCGCGTTACGGTTCCCGGCAAGCGCAATGTGGCGATCCTCAAGATCGAACCGGTCGGCAACTACGCGGTGCGCATCACCTTCGATGATTTCCACGATACCGGCATCTTCACCTGGAACTACCTGCACACGCTCGGCCACGAGAAGGACGCGCGCTGGAACGCCTACCTCGCCGAGCTCGCGGAAAAAGGCTTGAGCCGGGATCGCTAGCTGCGGCAAGTCGGCGTCGTGAAAACGTCACCGATCGGGAGTATGGGGCGGCGGATTGGGAGACAAGAAGATGTCCGTCATCACCACGGTCGAACAGCTCGAAGCCCTTTACGGATTGCCCGGCGAAACCTCGCTGGTCAAGGAACTCGACCATGTGATTCCCGAGTACGCCGCCTTCATCGAGGCTTCGCCCTTCGTCGCCCTGGCGACCAGTGGGCCGGAGGGGCTGGACTGTTCGCCGCGCGGCGACCTCGCCGGCTTCGTGCGCATCCTCGATCCGAAAACGCTGATGATGCCGGATCGGCGCGGCAACAACCGCGCCGATTCGCTGAAGAACGTCATTCGCGATCCGCGCGTTGGCCTGCTGTTTCTGGTGCCGGGGTCGGGCACGACGCTGCGCATCAACGGCCGCGCCCATATCACCACGGATACAACGCTCTGCGCGTCGTTCTCGGTCGACGGCAAGCCGGCGCGCTCGGTGACCGTCATTAGCGTCGATTCGGTTTATTTCCAGTGTGCGCGCGCCGTCGTCCGTTCCGAGCTTTGGAACCCGGCGAGGCATGTCGATCCGAAGTCGTTGCCGACACCTGGGCAAATCCTCGAGATAACCAGTCGCCAGAACATCGACGGCGAGACCTACGACAGGGAATGGCCGGAGCGGGCGAAAAAGACGATGTGGTAGGCTGACGGCCTGGCCGAGACGGCGGTCACGCCTCCTTCAGCACCTCATAGATCTTGCGCATCTGGTCGCCGATCATGTCGCATTGTTCCGGTGTCGACTGGCTCATCGCCTTTTCGATCAGCGCCATGTGCACTTTCAGCGCCTGCATCAGCAGCGCCTCGCCGGCTTCCGTCAGGGCGAGCCGCAGGATGCGCTTGTCCTTCTCATCGCCTTCGCGAAGCAGCAGGCCACGCGCCTCCAACTGCGGCAGCAGCATGGTGATGTTGGAGCGGCCGACGAGCAGCTTGCGGGCAAGATCGTGCTGCGACATGCCGGGGTGGCGGTAGAGGTTCATCAGCACATCGAGCTGTGCCGGCTTCAGGTCGAGCGGCGCAAGCTTCACCGCCAGCGTGCGCTCCAGCACATGGCAGGCGCGCGCCACTGCGACCCAGTTGCGAAAACGCGGGTTGTCCCAGGGTAGCTCTTGTTTATTGTTCATCTTTGAACTATTATGTTCATGCTTGAACGTATGGATGGATTCTCACTATGGCATCAATCGGGCTGAAGGTCATCCGGGGGGTGTTTGGTGCGGCCGAACATATTGCGCCGCGCCTGACCGGCCGCGCGGCTTTCGAACTGTTCTGCCGCACGCCGAATGCCAAGGCGCTGACGGATGGCGAACGCCGCGCCGTGGACCGCGCGGCGGAGTTCATGGCCGAGGCGCGTCATCATCGGCTGAAGACCGCCACCGGCTGCGTCATGGTGCACGAGTTCCGGCCGGAACCGGGCAGAGCGGTTGCCGGCACCGTGCTTGTCGTCCACGGCTGGCGTTCGCGCACCGAATACATGCGTGCATTGATCGAGGGGTATCGCGCCGCCGGCTACAGGGTTGCTTCGCTTGATCTGCCGGGCCACGGCCAGTCGCGGGGCCGGCGGTTGAACATGGTCAATGCCGTGGAAGCCGTGCGCGTTGCCGGCGAATGGTTCGGTCCGTTCACGGCGGCGGTCGGCCATTCCTTCGGCGGCGCCGTCGCCGCCAACGCCATCGCTGGTTCGGTCAAGAACATCCCACCGCTGGCTGCCGGACGGCTGGTCCTGATCGCGGCGCCAAGTTCGCTGCCGGCAATCTTCGCCGACTTCAGCCGCATGCTCAATGTCGGGCCGCGTTCGCAGGCCGCCATGGCGGACCGCGTCGAACACCTTTCCGGCCGGCCACTGCATGAATTCACCGGCGACCGCCAGCTTGCCCATGCACCGGTGCCGACCCTGGTCATCCACGCGCCGGATGACCGCGAGGTCTCGGCCGATCATGCCAAGCGCTATGCCGGGGCCGGCGGCCATGTGCGGCTTTACTGGGCCGATGGGCTCGGCCACCGCCGCATCCTCGCCGACAGGGACGTCGTCGAACGCGCCGTCGGCTTCGTGGCTGCGCACCGCGAGCCGTCGCTGCTCCACTAGCGGCAATCGAGATTATTTCTTCTTGTCGCCGGGCTCGACTGGCAGTCCGGCCGCCTTCCAGGCCGTGTAGCCGCCAAGAATGTGCTTCACCGGCGAAAGCCCCATGTCCTGCGCCGTCTTGGTGGCCAGCGCCGAGCGCCAGCCGCCGGCGCAGAAGAAAACGAAACTCTTTCCCGAAGCGAAGAACGGCTTGTGGTAGGGGCTTTCGGGATCGATCCAGAACTCCAGCATGCCACGGGTGACATGCCTGGCGCCTGGAATCCTGCCGTCTCGCTCCACTTCGCGCGGGTCGCGCAGATCAATGAAGATGGTGCCTTCGTCCTCGAGCAATCCCGCTGCTTCCTCGGGCGACACCACTTCGATCTCGGCGTTGGCCTCGTCCAGCAGTTCGCGATAACCCTTTTTCACCCTGTCGTCCTCCCGGCCAGGTGGTTTGCTGGCAGGTCGAATTTCGAGCACAACAGCCGGCGTTTGTCACGGCCCGGAAGGCCGTTTCATAACCGGCGCCGCGCTGACCGTCGACGGTGGCACCAAGGCCTGGTCGCCAATGGATTTCCCGGCCGGAGCGGAACCGCATCCGTTCCGGCCGTCACGAGGTTGTGAAACCGTTCTGCAACAGGCGCTCCAAAATTTATGGAAGCTTAACGAAATCAGTATGAATCGGTATAGTCGCGTCTTACATCCGCCATGCGGTGAGCGAGATCGTCTAACGGTGCGGAACGGGAACCGGTTGCGACCGGAGCGGGTGATCCATGAAATTTCTCGGAAACAAAGCAGCCGTGATGCCGCTGGTGGCGATTACGGCAACGCTCACTCTCGGTGTGCCTCAGGCGGGAGCGCAAGGGCTTTTCGAGATGCTTTTCGGGGGCGGCATCAGACATGCGCCACAGGGTGAGTTTCCACCACCTCCTCCGAAGCACAAGCCGAAAGTACCTGGTGGTGGCGGCAGTGTGAAAATCAGCGGTCCGTCCTACTACACCTACAAGGCCGATCGCCTGGTCCGAATCGATTTCTCGGCGCTGACGACAGCGCCGCAGCCGGCGACACCGCAGGACGCCGCTTTCGTTCCCTCAGCCACCGGCGCTGCTTTTCGTGATGCGATTGCCAGCCTAAGCGACTACGAACTCTACGCCGAGCCCGACATCGCCAAGGCGCTGATCGCCTATTACTCGGCCAATCCGGATTTCATCTGGGTAAGCGGAACCAGCCTCAACAGCCGCGCGCAGGATGCGGTGCGGGTGCTCGGTGAGGCAGCGAGTTACGGCCTTACGCCCGCCGACTACGCCGTCGATGTGCCCGCCGCCGACTCGTCAACGGCCGATGCCGCTGCACGACTGAAAGACCTCGTCCGTTTCGAAATGGCCCTGTCGGCGCGCGTGCTGCGCTATGCCCAAGATGCCCAGAATGGCCGTGTCGAGCCCAACCGCATGACCGGCTACTATGATTTCCCGGCCAAGCCGCTCGACTTGCAAGGCGTGCTGAAAACACTGGCTCACACCCAGGAAGTGCGCACCTACCTCGAATCGCGACATCCGCAGAATCCGGAATACCAGGCGCTGCGCGTCGAGCTGGAAGCCCTGCAGGCAAGCGCCGAGAACGAAATCGTCGTCGATCCCAAGCTGTTGCTGAAGCCGGGCGAGACCAGCCCCGAACTGCCGAAGCTGCTGACGCTGATCGCGCGCAATCTCGATGACGAGATGGGCGGCGCCTATGGCGAGGTGCTGTCCAGGCTGGCGACCAGTGAAGTCTACGTTCCGGATCTGGTTCCGGTCATCAAGGCCATGCAGCAGAAGGCAGGCATGAAGGGCGACGGCGTCATCGGGCCGCGCACCGTCGCGTCGCTGGCCGGGACATCCAAGGCCGACAAGCTTCTGAAGGTGGAAGTGGCGCTGGAGGAACTGCGCTGGCTGCCTTCCGACCTCGGCAGTCCTCGCGTCTTCATCAACCAGCCGGCCTTTACCGCGAGCTACATCGACAATGGCGAGGAAAAGCTGAAGACACGTGTGGTCGTCGGTCGAACCACCAACCAGACCGCTTTCTTCTACGATCAGATCAAGCAGGTCGACTTTCATCCCTATTGGGGGGTGCCGCAGTCGATCATCGTCAACGAAATGCTGCCCAGATTGCGCAGCGATCCAGGCTATCTCGACCGGGCCGGCTACGAAGTGACCGACTCGCGCGGCAACCGCATCCCGTCGTCGGCGGTCAACTGGGGCGCCTATGGCGCTAACATTCCCTACAGCGTGCGCCAGCAGCCGAGCGAGGCCAATGCGCTGGGCGAGTTGAAGATCCTGTTCCCCAACAAGCATGCGATCTACATGCACGACACGCCGCAGAAGTCATTCTTCAAGCAGGACATGCGCGCGCTGAGTCATGGCTGCGTGCGGCTGCAGGATCCGCGCGGCATGGCGGCGGCGGTGCTCGGCACCTCGGTGGACTATATCGCGGAAAAGCTGAAGCATGGGCATTCGACGGAAAACGTGACTCGCAAGATTCCGGTCTATGTCGCCTATTTCACCGCATGGCCAGACATGTCCGGCAAGGTCGAGTATTTCGGCGACGTCTACGACCGCGACTCGCGGCTGAAGCAGGCACTGGACGCAACCGAGGCAGTGCGCTCACCGTCGAGTTGAGCAAAAGCAGTTTCCGGCAGTCAGAGGCGGCGCAACGTTCGAACGTTTAGCCGCCTCAACTCTTTATTGACCTGGTGACAGCGGTCGCCGGAAGCCGGCGTCCCGCCCGGCGATCAGCCAGTAGACCAGTCCGGCGACCAGGCCGGCGGCAGCAATGATGCCGATGTCGGCCCAGCGCTCGGCGTCCATCTCCTCCGCCGTACTCGGCCAGATCAGGAAGAAGCCGCCCGCCGCGGCCGCGGCCGCGAAGAACATGTGCAACAGGGCATTGCGTAACGCGAAGAACTCGGCGATCAGCGCGAAGACAAGCGTCTGCGCTCCGGTCACGACAATCGTCAGGAAATAGATGAACATGCCAAGCGGCGGCACCGCCAGGGCCGCGATCGGCGAGACGCCCATGACATCGAAATACGCCGGCGCATTGGGCAAGGAACTGAGCGCGGCATAGATCGCCGTCACTGCTACCAGGCCGACCAGCACGGCGACGAGATAACCGGCAAGCACCATCAGGATACGCTTCAATATGTACTTCGCCGTCACCATGCCCATCCCCCATGCGGCGCAGTCAACCGGTCCAGTCAGCCATCAAAGCGGGGCTGATGCAAGCGGGAGGAAAGGAACCTCGGTCGTGGCGGCAGCTCAGGCGCCGCCGCACAGATGCTGTGAATCGGGCAGCGCCCATGAACCTTTGATGGCGAGATCGATGCCATAATAGAATCGGCCGCGATCGTCGCCCGCGGGGCAATCTCGCGGAATTGAGATCAGGCACATGATCGCCGCGTCGCCGACCTTAGAGGCAGCCAAGCCAGGCTCACGATCATAGGAGACGGCCGTGCCGCCATTCGTGAATGTCGCCGCGCTGCCGGCCTCAGGACTGGCTGATTCCAGCGGATCGTCGCCAAGCCGCGCAGTAAGCGTCTTGATATGCGTGGAGGCGCATTGTCCGATTGCCGAGGGCAGGGGCTGATCCATCCCTTCAGGGTTCCGCGAGGCGGCTTCCAGCGCCTTTTTGCCGATCAGCGCGATGTTGTAGTCCTGCACCCATGACGGGGCATTGCCATAGGTCTGCAATGCGTTGTTCTGCGCGCTGACGATGCAGGCGGTATCGCCCTTGCAGGCATTGCGGTCGGCGATCAGCTCGCGGGCGATCTTGCGCTTGTCGCCACCGAACGCCGGCTCGAAACCCTTGAAGGCCTTGGAGACCAGCAAATCGATGGCCGATAGCTGCGGATCGGCGCAGATCGCCTTTTCCGCCGGCAGGCTTGCCTTGGCGCAGTCGAAGGACGGTCCGTCGGCCCGCGCCGGGGCGGCCCCAAGCACGCCGCCGGCCAGGATGATGGCGAGCACGAGCAAGACATTGGTTCGAACGGAAGATCGCATGCGTGCCCCCAAGCCGCCAGGATTGCACACATATCATATCCCAGGATGGACGTTTTGGGCGAGACGGCTGGTCATTGAGAACGCCCCGAGAAACGGGGCAGCTCTTCGAACCGTGGATGTCTCCGGAAAACCCTATTTCGGCTCGGCCGTCACGGGATCATAGGTGATTTCGACCTTGGCCTTGTCCGACGTGTAGTAGGTGACGGTGTAGGCGCCGCTGTCCCAGTCGATCTCCTTGATGTAACGGAAGCCGTCGCGCTGCTCGACCTTGGCGATGATCTCCGACAGTTTCTTGGCATTGGGCGGCGGCAGCGGCTTCTCGTCCGCGGCCAAGGCCGGCCCGGTGGCGAGAAGAACGGCGACGCTGGTCGCCAGCAGAAATCTGGACATGGTTTTCCCTCAAGTTTCGACGGAGGGAAACTCGCTGCCGTGCCGGTTTGTTCCACCATGCTGCAACACGTGCCCGACCCGGCTTGCACAGGCTGCGATTCGCAGGGCCGTCACCAACAGGACAGCAAGGTGGAGGTGGGGCCGAAAAAGGGGGAAAATGGTGGGCGATGCAGGGATTGAACCTGCGACCCCACCCGTGTGAAGGGTGTGCTCTCCCGCTGAGCTAATCGCCCGCTCGTTGCCCGAAGGCCAAGCGAGCCGCGATATAAGGGAGGCCGGCCGGTTAAGTCAAGGCAGTGTCGGACGTTCTGACAAGGATCGGATTACTGTGCTTTCGAGCCTCTATCCGGCGCAGTCGGTGCCTTCCGGTCAGCGTCCGGCAGCGGCGGCGATCAGTCTTTGCGCCAGGTCCAGCGTCAGCGCGTCGAAATGCGAAATCACCGCAGAGGGTTCGAATTCGCGCACATGACGGTCGGTATAGCCGAAATCGACCGCCACCACCGGAATGCCGGCGGCCTTCGCGGTGTCGATGTCGGTTTGCGAATCGCCCACCATCAGGGCGCGGTGCGGGTCGCCGCCGGCCCGCGCGATGGTCTCGGTCAGGTGGCGAGGGTCGGGTTTGCGGAACGCGAACGTGTCCTGTCCGGCGATTGCGGCGAAATGTCTGGTCAGGCCGAGCGCATCGATCAGCGCCAGCGAATTGGCTTCGTACTTGTTGGTGCAGATGGCCAGCAGATAGCCGGCGTTCTCGAAGCGCGCGATCGCCTCAACGACGCCGGGGTAGGGGCGCGATTTGCCGGGAATGTTGTCGGTGTAGTGATCGAGGAACAGTTTCAGCAGCCGGTCATGCTCGGCGACGTCAAGCGATCGCTGCTGGGCAGCATGGGCTCGTTCGATCATCACGCGGCCGCCATGGCCGACGAAGCGCTTGAAGCCTGCTTCATCGACGGCCGCGAGCTCGCTGGCGGCCAGGCTGTGGTTCAGGCTGTCCAGCAGGTCCGGCGCTGTATCGACCAGCGTACCGTCGAGGTCGAACACGATGATCGGGCGGGTCATGGTCTGTCCTGCGCAGTTTTATGCAACTGGCTGGCGATAGCGGCTGCGGCGCGCCAAGGCAAGCAGGCCGGTGGATAGCGGTCAAGGGCTTTGACCCGACCGTCAAAAATGCTAGGAGCCCAGCCAGCAGGTTCCGGGGCAGCAAGCGGCATGGATGCAAGACAATTGAAGGTCGAGGCCGCGCGGGCGGCTCTTGCCCATGTTACGGACGGCATGCGGCTCGGCATTGGCACCGGCACCACCGCCGAAGAGTTCGTGCGGCTGCTTGCCGACAAGGTTGCCACCGGCATGACCGTCATCGGCGTACCAACTTCGGAGCGGACCGCGTTGCTGTGCCGCGAGCTTGGCGTGCCGCTGTCGACCCTGGAGGAAACGCCCGAGCTCGACCTCACCGTCGATGGCGCCGACGAAGTCGACCCGGAGCTGACCTTGATCAAGGGCGGTGGCGGGGCGCTGCTGCGCGAGAAGATCGTCGCCGCTGCTTCCCAGCGCATGATCGTCATTGCCGATCGCTCGAAGATGGTCGAGACGCTTGGCCGTTTTCCGCTGCCGATCGAAGTCAATCAGTTCGGCCTGCGCGCAACCGAAATCGCGATTGCCGCCGCGGCACGAAAACTCGGCCTTTCCGGTCCGGTTACATTGAGGATGACGGGGGGCCGGGCTTTTGTTACAGACGGCGGCCATTTTATCCTCGATGCATCTTTTGGCCGCATTCCGGATACAAGAGCGCTTTCGAATGCTCTCCACGCCATTCCGGGCGTGGTCGAGCATGGTCTTTTCATCGGGCTGGCGTCAGCGGCCATCATCGCCGGTGGCGACGGCATCCAAACCGTCCATGCCGCCCGAAAAACAGGGAGTTCTACCGATCATGATGTTGCATAACCGGGTCCGCAGCCTTTGCGCCGTTCTGGCGGCTTCGGCCGTTTTCGCGTTCTCTTCGCCGGCGTTTTCGCAGGATGTCACGGAATCGCACCTGAAGGCCGCCCGCGCGGCGGTCGCGGCGATCCACGCGACCGACCCGTTCGACAACATCCTGCCGCAGGCGGCAGCCGCGCTCGAGTCGCAGCTCATCCAGAAGAACCCGGACATGCAGGAGCTGATCGGCAAGACGATCAACGAGAAGGCATTGGCGCTGGCCTCGCGCCGCGCCGACCTGGAAAAGGAAGCGGCGCTCGCCTATGCGAAAGTGTTTTCCGAGAAGGAACTGACCGATATCGCGGCCTTCTACAGCTCGGACTCGGGCAAGAAGCTGCTCGACAGCGGCCCGACCGTGACGCGTGAACTGGTCAAGGCAGCCGACATCTGGCAGAACGGCCTCGCCCGCGATCTCGCCCAGCAGGTTGGCGAGACATTGGCCGCAGCCGCCAAGGCAAAGGCGCCGGCGGCACCGGCCGATGCCACCGCTCCCGCGGATGGAGCCGCTCCGGCGGATGGGGCAGCGCCCGCCGATGGTTCGGCTCCCGCGGACGACACGCAGAACTGATCCTGCGTTTCCAACCGGCCTTGCGGCCATCTGTGAAGCCCGGCTTGTCCGGGCTTTTCTTTTGATGGTTTGCAGCCTACCTGTCTCTGGATTTTCCAAAGCTCGAGGAGCCCGCGTCATGGCCGGTTACGACTACGATCTTTTCGTCATCGGCGGCGGTTCGGGTGGGGTGAGGGCGGCGCGCGTCGCCGCCGCGCTCGGCAAGCGCGTCGGCATCGCCGAAGAATTCCGCTATGGCGGCACCTGCGTCATTCGCGGCTGCGTGCCGAAAAAACTCTATGTCTATGCATCGCAATTTCCCGAGCATTTCGCCGATGCCGCGGGCTACGGCTGGACGGTGCCGGAAGCCAGTTTCGACTGGCAGACACTGGTCGCCAACAAGGATCGCGAGATCAGCCGGCTGGAGGCGATCTACGAGAAGAATGTACAAGGCGCCGGCGGCGAGACGTTCCATTCGCGCGCCATGATCGTCGATCCGCATGTCGTGCATCTTCTGGGCGATGATCGCACCGTCACCGCCGACCAGATCCTGATCGCCACCGGCGGCCGTCCGGCCGCGCATCCGGCGTTGCCCGGCCATGAACTTTGCATCTTTTCCAACGAAGCGTTCGACCTCAAGCAACTGCCAAGAGCGATCATGATCGAAGGCGGCGGCTATATCGCCGTCGAGTTCGCCAACATCTTCCATGGCCTCGGCGTCGACACCACGCTGGTCTA
Source organism: Mesorhizobium sp. Mes31 (assembly GCF_024519675.1). Taxonomy (NCBI): domain Bacteria; kingdom Pseudomonadati; phylum Pseudomonadota; class Alphaproteobacteria; order Hyphomicrobiales; family Phyllobacteriaceae; genus Mesorhizobium; species Mesorhizobium sp. Mes31. Next base: position 33,708 of record NZ_JALJRL010000029.1, read on the forward strand.
CCGGGGCAAGGAGATTCTCAGCCGCTTCGACATGGATCTGCGGCGCATGCTGCATGAGACGATGGAAAAGAAGGGGATAAAGATCCTTTGTCATTCCGTGTCCGAATGGATCCGCAAGCGTCCTGACGGCCGGCTCGACGCAGTGGTCACGGGCGGCAAGGTGCTGACGGTCGACCAGGTCATGCTCGCCATCGGCCGCATTCCCAACACCGAGAACATGGGCCTTGAAGGCATCGGGCTGGAGATGACCAAGACCGGTGCCATCGCCGTCGACAAATACTCCCGCACCAACATCGACAACATCTGGGCGATCGGCGACGTCACCAATCGCGTTCAGTTGACGCCGGTGGCGATCCATGAGGCGATGTGTTTCATCGAAACCGCCTTCAAGGGAAATCCGACCGCGCCCGACCATGAGACGATCGCGACCGCCGTCTTTTCGCAGCCCGAGATCGGCACGGTCGGTCTGTCGGAGGATGATGCCGTCAAAAGCTTCTCCGACATCGAAATCTACCGCGCCACATTCCGGCCGATGCGAAACACGCTGTCCGGGCGCGACGAGAAGATGCTGATGAAGCTGGTGGTCGACGGCGCGTCGAAGAAGGTGCTCGGCGCCCACATCCTGGGACCAGATGCCGGCGAGATGGCGCAGCTTCTCGGCATTCCGCTGAAAGCCGGCCTGACCAAGGACGATTTCGACCGCACGATGGCGGTGCATCCGACGGCGGCGGAAGAACTCGTCACCATGTACAAACCGACCTACCGCGTGAAGGATGGCCAGCGCGTCTGACCTTTCGCCTGTCGCCAGCTCGCTCGTCGTCAAGGGGCAATCAATGACCGCACCCATCGGTTCCGCGCCGCTTGACCGTGACTTTGGCGGACGCGTCGATCAAGTTGTCGACAGGGCCATCGAGGAGGAGCGCATTGTCGGCGCCATGATCCTCGTCGCCCGACGGGGTGAAATCCTCTACAGCCGCGCCGCCGGCCTTGCCGACCGCGAGTCGAAAAAACCGATCACGGCGGACGCGATCTTCCGGCTCGCGTCGGTGACCAAGCCCGTCGTCGCGACCGCGGCTCTTGCTCTTGTCGAAGCAGGCGTGATCGGCCTCGATGATCCCGTGGCGAAGTTCATCCCTGAATTCCGGCCGAGGCTGGCGGACGGCAGCGAGCCCGTCATGACCATCCGACAGTTGCTGACGCACACCGCGGGCCTGTCCTACGGTTTCCGCCAGACGTCCGACGGGCCCTATCATCGCGCCGGGATCTCCGACGGTCTCGACCAGCCCGGCCTTTCCATGGCCGAGAACCTCAGACGCATCGCCTCGGTGCCGCTGTCCTACGTGCCGGGGACAGGCTGGAGCTATTCGGTGGCGATGGACGTGCTGGGCGAGGCCATGGCGAGAGCCGCCGGAGCCTCCCTGCCGGAGCTGATCGACCGCCTGGTCGTCCAGCCACTCGGCATGCACGACGCGGCCTTTGTCGTATGCGATCGATCGCGGCTGGTGACGCCTTACGCCGATGGACCTGGCAAGGCCATCGCGATGGGCGAGCATCATCGCGTCCCCTTCGGCGACGGCGCCATCTCATTCTCGCCCGGGCGCGTCTTCGACCCCGAATCCTTCGCCTCAGGCGGCACCGGCATGAACGGCACAGCCGGCGATGTCCTCAAGCTTCTCGAGGCGCTGCGCTCCGGGGGCGGACCCGTTATCAGGCCCGAGACGGCGGAGGCAATGACCACGGACGCGATATCGGGCCTGGAAACCACCATGCCCGGCTGGGGTTGGGGTCTTGGGTTCGGCATCCTGCGCGACCCGCTGGCCGCGTCGACGCCTCAGGCCGCAGGCACCTGGCGCTGGGGTGGCGTCTACGGGCATTCCTGGTTCGTGGATCCGACATTGGACCTGACGGTGGTGGCGCTGACAAACACGGCGATCGCCGGCATGGTGGGCGCCTTCCCCGATGCACTCCGCGACGCGGTCTATGGCAGGCAAGCCTAGGACGGGAAGGGCGGAACCCACCGCCGGCCATCTGCCGGCGGCGGAGACAATTGACGCTGCCAGTTAGAGCAGCGTGCCGCGCAGGATCACCAGCGCCACCGAGAAATAAATCACCAGCCCGGTGACATCGACCAACGTGGCGACGAACGGGGCCGATGCGCTGGCCGGATCGAAGCCGATGCGTTTCAAGGCAAAGGGCAGCATCGACCCTGACAGCGAGCCGAAGGTGACGATGCCGACCAGTGCCGCGCCCACCGTCATGGCGACCAGCGGCCAGTGCGGCCCATAGTCGTAGAAGCCCATATATTGCCAAAGCGCGATGCGGCCGATACCGACCACGCCCAGCATGGCGCCCAGCACGACGCCAGTGGGCAACTCGCGCAACGCCACCCGCCACCAGTCGCCAAGACCGATCTCGCGCAGGGCCAGCGCCCGGATGACGAGCGACGTCGCCTGTGAGCCGGAATTGCCGCCGGAGCTCATGATCAGCGGGATGAACAGCGTCAGCACGATCGCCTTTTGCAGCTCGCCCTCGTAGCTCTGCATGGCGTTTGCCGTGAGCATCTCGCTGAGGAAGAGCGCACACAGCCAGCCGCCCCGCTTCCTGATCATGGCGAGAAAACTCATCTTCATATACGGCTCGTCGAGAGCCTCCATGCCGCCGAATCGATGCACGTCTTCCGTCGTCTCCTCGATCATCGTGTCGATGATGTCGTCGATGGTGACGATGCCCAGGATCTTGCCATGGTCGACGACCGGGACGGCGAGCAAATCGTATTTGGAAATGAGTTGAGCGACTTTCTCGCTGTCGGTAAGCGGTGAAACCGTCACCGGCACGCGGTCCGGCGCCACCGTCATGATCAGATCGTCCGGCTCGCCGGTGATGAGCCGACGCAGACCGGTCGACCGCACCAGGAGATGCGTCTGCGGGTCAACGATATAGATCGCGTAGACGGTTTCGCGTGTCCGCTCGACCTTGCGGATATGGTCGAGCGTGCGGCCAATGGTCCAGTCCGAGGGAACGCTGACAAACTCCGTCGTCATGATCGACGCGGCGCTGCCTTCGGGATAGCCAAGAATGGAAAGCAGTGTCGCGCGCAGCGGCGGCGCCAGGGCTCCGAGCAGTTCGGAGCGCGCCGGCTCATCGAGATCGCGCAGGATGTCGGCGGCGCGGTCGACCGACATGGCGGTGAGCAGCTTGCCAGCCCTGGCACGCGGCAGCGTCTCCATGAGTTCGGACGCACCAGCAAGTTCCGGCTGGTCGAAGATATCGACCAGACGCTCGAACTGCACTTCACAGAGCAGCTCCGTCGCGGTTTCTCGCGGCTCCCTGTTCAGCGCCTCGACAATGTCGGCGACGTGATCATTGGCCAGGATACGAGCAATTGCGACGGCATCGTCGCTCGCTATCGGGGTAAATTCGTTCATGGTTCACTCCTTGCCGTCCGGCAAGGCATGAACCATTCAAGGTCACGTCTAGGCGGACGGCGGTTGCGTTCGACTGTGACTGTCGCCAGGCATGGCGCGGTGACCTTTCCGCTTGCGGGTTCGCGTTTGAATGTCTGCAAGCCGGCGCAACATAGGGATGCGCCTTGCCGAGTCAATCGTGTTGAGAAGGGAAAATGCCGGCGAGCGAGCAGGATCGCGAGACTGTGATCACCGGCCGCCGCATGACGCGGCCGGCTCGCTTCACAGCCTCATTATTTCTGCTTCAGCCGGCGCGAGAAACGCAGCCATTTGTCCTCGACCGGCCTCGGCTGCGCGAGAATGGTGGTGAGTTCGACGGGCAGGGTCGGAACCAAAGGCTTCTTGGTGGCGACACCGTCGGCGATCGCGACGATGCTGTGATAGAATTCGCTGCCGGTCATCGATCGCGGCGCCACCGCCTCGTGCATGACGCTGATCACCGTAACATCGGGGCAGTTGTCCTTGATCGCCTGGTGGAAGGCAACCTTGCCGTGCGGGTCGAGTGCGCCGGTGGCCTCATCCAGGAACAGCAGCCCCGGCTGCTGCAGCACGATGCGAGCCACCACCAGCTTCTGTTTCTGGCCACCCGACAGAACCTGATCCCAGCTTTTGCCTTCACGGCTGTTGTCGGCCATATGCTCGATGAAATCGCCGAGACCGGCCTTGTGCAATGCCGAGGCGACCTGCGCGTCGCCATGGTCATGTTCGGAACCCGGCAGGCAGACCAACTGCTTCAGCGACACTTGCTGCAGCTTGACCTCCTGGGCGGCATAGAAACTCTTCACTCCCTCGGGGAAAACGATGGTGCCATGGCCATAGGGCCACAGTCCGTTGATCGCCTTGATCAGCGAAGTCTTGCCGCAACCGGATTCGCCTTTCAGGAACGTCCATTCGCCGCGCCGGAAGCGCAGATTGGCGGCACTAAGGAACGGCGTGGCGTCTTCGCCCTGATGCGCCAGCTCGAGCTTCTGGATGGTCAGGCCGAAAACCGGGTTCTGGCTCGCGTAACGGAATTCGGAGCGACCGGTCTGGCTGTAGAACTCCTGTGGATGCTGGACATTCTCGATCGCCACCGCCAGTTCGGTCACGCGCTGGCTGTTGGCCCGCAGCGTGGCAATGGCTGGCATGACATGGATGAACCACGAACATTGGCCGATCAGCGCATTGACCAGTTCGGAGCCGGTAATGTAGCCCTTGAGGTCGAGACCGTTGTGGATGAACGGCACGAGGCCAGGCCCATAGGCGACAATGCGGGCGCCGATAAAATTGTAGATCAGCTCGAACGACATGTAGACGGTGTTGACGATGTTCAGCCGCGTCCAGGTGCCGTCGATGTCGACATAGAGCTTGCCATGCATGGTCTTCTGCACGCCTTCGCCCTGAGAGGCGGCGACATGGAAACTGCGGCGCAGGAACGTCGTCAGCTCACCGCGATAGCTGCCTTCAGCCTGCTGCATCCTGATGTTGAGACGCTCGAGCAGGCCACCGAGCTTGACCGCTATCCAGGTGTTCAGCGGCACATAGGTGGCAACCGCCAGGAAGGCCAGGACGGCACTGCCATAGCTGCCGAGGAACTCCAGCCCCTTCACCTCGACAGAGGTTTCGAGCAGCTTCTGGCCGACAAAATAGAGCGAGGTGGCAACCCCCAGAACGCCCATGGCGAGGCCGATGGCGCCGCCGGTCATGTCCTTGATGGATTCCTGGACGCGCTGATCGATGTTGTCGGGAGCGGGCGCGCCCGTGCCGGTCGACGCGTGCTGGGCATGGAAATGCGTATGATTGGTGTCCAGCAGCGCTTCGTTGAAGCGGCTGTCCAGCCAGCCGCGCCATTTGCGGTGCAACGTCGCCGAGACAAGATTGCGGATGCCGGTAAAGCCGGCGTCCTTGAGCACGACCAAGAGAACGAGGATGCCGGCATTGACCAGCAGGGTGCGAAGCGGCGTGGTGTTGGCGGCGTCATGGAAGAAGGCGATCGAGTTTACGAGTTCTCCGGACGCTTCGGCGAACCAGACACCGGCCTTGCTGGACAGCGCCGTGAGCAGCGCGATGACCAATGTAAGCGTCCAGGCTTCTTTCCAGCGATCCGAGACCCAGTAGGCCCGCATCAGGCCCCAGAAGCTGCGCATCGACGACACCGGCGTCAGAAGCGACCGCCTCGCGGCGTCGCGGTGTAGTTCATCCGGTGCTGACTCTTGCGATCGTTTGCCGATCCGAATCACGATCCCGCCCAAACCTTTTTTGTTTTGTTACGGATGGTAACACCAATTGATCATTTTCCATTAATTTTTAAACTTGGCCGAACGGATTACTCCCAGCGGGCGTTGCCAGGACGCAACAGATCGCATGGCCGGAACGCCACCGATACCGTCAGTAAAAATCAGGATATCGCCATTGATTTCAAACTCTTGATCGACGCAGGCACGCCTTCGTCGAAGCTTCCCTTGGGGAAGCCTTTCACACGGTTTTGTGAACTCGAAAATCGTGCGGAGAGATGGATTTTCTTACCGCGGACTGACCTGAACGCCCGAAAATATCGTTCGTGATTCCGACAGGCTTGCTTTCTTCGTCCTTGGCGGAGCCGCAAAAAATGCCCGGTAACGGCCCCGCGGCACGTCGTATTTGCCAATGACAACGTCTCAATTTGCAGGTGGAACCGAGCTGCGTATCCGCAATTCTTGGACCTAAAGGCCAGCCACGCCGATCAAGAACCCGGGCGAGGAGGGCTGCTGCAGCGACGCCGACCAGCTCGACTACTCGACTGCTGCAGGGTCCATTCACTTGCCAGCCGTCGACCAAGGGCTGAGCTGCACCGGCAGCTACGGGTCACGGCTTCTTCGTTGGCAAGGCAAAGGTGATGGCGCAATAGCCAGCGTTGCCGAGATCGTGCCTCAGCCGGCTCTTTCCAATTCGCCGCGCGCCTTCGCCGCCGCAACCTGGCCAATGGCGTCGGCCAGCGTGTCGACATCCTGCGCACCCATGACCGCGTATTTGCCTTCGAGCAGGAAGCACGGCACGCCCGATATTCCCATGCGCGACGCGGTGGCGATCTCGGTGCGAACCGCCTCGACATCGGCGTCGGTAGGCAAGAGTGTGGCGACCACGGATGCGTCCATGCCAGCCTCGCGCGCGGCTTCGGCCAGCACCGCATGGTCGCCGATATTGGCGCCTTCCTCGAAATTCAGCTGGAACAGGCGGCGCACCAGCCGGTTCTGGACATCCTCGCCAACAGCTCCGGCCCAGCGGATCAGCCGGTGCGCATCCAGCGTGTTCGCCGCCACCTTGATGGCCCCGAAGGCGAAGGAAATGCCTTCGGCTTCGCCCAGCGGCTCGATGCGGGCATGAATCTCGCGGATGCGCTCGTCGCTTCCGAACTTGGCCAGCATGTATTCGCGGCGATCCTTGCCTTGCGGCGGAATGGTCGGATCGAGCTGGAACGGCCGCCATCGAACATGCACTTCACCGCCGACAGCGGCTATCGCCTTGTCGAGCCGCTTCTGACCGATGAAACACCAGGGGCAAACGACATCGGACACCACATCGACGGTGATGGAGTTGAGTACGCTCATCTCGATCTCCTGATCTTCAGTTCGCCTTGCGCCACCAGGTCGGCAGTTGATAGCCGAATATGGGCGTCTTCTGCGGATGTTCCAAGTAGTTCCAATAGGCGATCCATTGCTGCGTGTTGTGCTGCATCGGCACCATGTAGTTGCCTGAGATCAGCAGCCGGTCGAGAACGCGAACGGCAGCGACATAGTCTTCCTTCGAGCGGGCGTGCAGCATCGCCTCGATCGCCGCGTCCACCGCCGGATCGGCAACGCCGGCGAGATTGAACGAGCCCTCCGCCCTGGCCGCGGCCGAACTCCAGCGTCCGGTCTGTTCGATGCCGGGCGACAGCGAATTGTTGAAGCCGCTCGAGCCGACCAGTACCTCGAAATCGAACCGCTGCTTGCGCGACTGGATCTGATCGCCATCGAGGCTGCGAATGCTGACATTGATGCCGATCTTTTCCAGCGTGCGCTGGTAGATGCCGGCAAGACGCTCCTCGTCCTGCGAGGCAGTCAGGATCTCGAAGCCGAAGGGTTTGCCCTCGGGATCGAGCATTGTCCCTTCCTGCACGTGGTAACCGACGCTTTTCAGCAGGTCGAAGGCAGCCTTCAGCACCTTTCGATCCTGGCCTGAACCGTCAGTGACCGGCGGCCGGTAAGTGCCGTCCATGACATCGGCCGGCACGCGACCGGGGTAGGGCGCCAGCAGTGCTTTCTCCCTGTCGTCGGCCGGATGGCCGAGCGCGGAAAGCTCCGAATTCTGCCAATAGCTCATCGTGCGTGTGTATTTGCCGCCGAACAGGTTCTTGTTGGCCCATTCGAAGTCGTAGAGCATGCCGAGCGCGCGCCGCACGACGGGGTTGGAGAACTTCTGCAGCCGGGTGTTGAACAGGAAGCCGGTCACCACAGGCGGAATGCCGGTGTCGAAGGTCTCGGCAATCACTTCGCCCTTGTGGAAGGCCGGGAAATCCAGATCGCGCTCGCGCTTCACCGGGTCGCTGTCGTCGTCGATGGCGCAAAGGCCTTTCTTGAACGCTTCCAGCTTGGCATTGGCGTTGAGGAAGTACTCGATGGTGATCTGGTCGTAATTGTCGAAACCGCGCTTGGCCGGAACGTCCTTGCCCCAGTAGTCAGGATTGCGCTTGAAGACGATGCGTTGGCCGGGCTGGACCTGCGCTATGGTGTAGGGGCCACTGCCGATCAGCGGCTTCAGCGTGGTCTTGTCGAAGGTTTCCTTGTCGAAAGCATGCTTGGGAATGATCGGCGTCAGCGCGATGATCAGCGGAAATTCGCGATCTGCCTTGTCATTGAAGGTGAACCGCACACTGTGGTCGCCGGTCTTTTCGAGCTTGGCGACCCTGGCCATGCGGTCGCTATAGGGGGGGCGGCCCTTCTCCGTATAGACGTCATAGCTGAACAGCACATCCTCGGGCGTCACCGGCTGACCGTCCGACCATTTGGCCTTCGGGTTGAGATGGAATTCGATGCTCTTGCGCTCAGGGTCCATGTCGGCGGTGTCTGCCAGCAGCCCGTAGATGGTAAAAGCCTCGTCGGCACTACGCTGCATCAACGGCTCGAAAACCAGATTGCCGAAGATCGTGTCCATCATGCCGCGCGCCGTCGTGCGCAGGCTCTTGAGGATGAAGGGGTTGAGGTTGTCGAAGCTGCCGACGACGCAATAGGTGATGCTGCCACCCTTCGGCGCGTCGGAATTGACGTAGTCGAAATGCGTGTAGTCGGGCGGCAGCGCCGGTTCGCCCTGCATGGCGATCGCGTGCTTCGGCTCCGACACCGCCGGCTGATGCGAAAGGGCGAGAAACGATATCGCGGTGATCAGCCAAACAAGAACGCGGCCCATGACCGTCTCCTTACTGGGTCGGCTTGATGATTCGGTGCGCACCCTAGCATGAGGCAGCGGCATGCCGGCCAATGGCGTGGTCAAGAATTACAAGTGGCGGGCTGGATTCGGCATCACTTGCAGTGTAACACGCCGACCGAAGTCATTCTGTTGCCTCATTTCGGCAACAGGTAGCTGGACCACACGGCGCGAAGAAGCCGGTCCCGGGATCATTTGAGAGGAAGTGCACGACATGACGAGCCTGAACAGCAACGCGTACCGCCTGTCGGTCATGGCCGCTGGCGTGATCGGCTTTCTAGGCGCAGGGCTTCCCGCTGCTTCCGCACAGCAGCAACAGCAGATTCCGCAAGGCTGGTTCAAGGCTTGCACCAAGCAGGAAGATGTCGACATCTGCAACGTTCAGAACATCACCACCGCCGGCAACGGCCAATTGATCACCGGCGTCAGCCTGATCGAATTGAAGGGCAAGGTGAACCGCAAGGTGTTCCAGGTGACGGTGCCGACCGGTCGTCTGGTGCCTCCCGGCATCGGCCTGCAGATCGATACCGGCAAGGCGCAGAAGCTCGACTATGTGATCTGCTTCCCGGATCGTTGCGTGGCGGAAGTGCCGTTGACCGACCAGCTCGTCGCCTCGTTCAAGAAGGGCCAGGCGATCACGCTGACCTCGGTCAATTTCCAGAACCAGCCCAATCCGATCAAGATTGCCCTGCAGGGCTTCAGCGGCGCCTATGACGGCCCGCCGCTGCAGCAGTCGGACATCGAGGACCGCCAAAAGAAGCTGCAGGACTTCGTCGCCAAGAACAATCAGGACTTCGCCAAGAAGCTCAAGGAAGAGCAGGACAAGGCGAAGACCGCCAACTGATCACCCGTCATCGGGTCGTTCTCAAGCCAAGGAAAAAGCGGGGTCATGCCCCGCTTTTTTCGTTCCTGACCATACCGGCAATTCCGGGGCAATCAGTGTCTGGACTGCCGTTTGGGCTCGTAGCGCCCGTCGGGCCTCTTGTCGAACATCTCCTTGATCTGCGGGTGCCTGACCGGCTCACCCGACTGGTCCTCGAGCAGATTCTGCTCGGACACATAGGCGATGTATTCGGTTTCCGAATTCTCGGCGAGCAGGTGGTAGAAAGGTTGATCCTTGCGCGGCCGCACATCGGCGGGGATGGCTTCGTACCATTCGTCGGTGTTGGCGAACTGCGGATCGACGTCGAAAATGATGCCCCTGAACGGAAACAGCCGGTGGCGAACCACTTGCCCGATTGCGAATTTGGCTGTTTTCATCGTACTCACCACTGAATTCCTTAGCTTTATTTGGCGCAGACCGCGTGTCAATTCAATCCTGCTGTGCTTGACGCGCCGTCAAGCACCGCTGGACGCGGGGCACGGATCCGCTGCATGAGGGCGATATCGACGATCGTCGATGGCGCAGATCGGCAAGAATGTCCGGAAGGTCGTTACCGGCGCACCGGCCTTCGCAGGCCGCCCGCGAGCGCCGCGAAGCCGCTGCCGGGACGAAGTCCCTCGCGCATGAAGAAGGCGCGAAGCGGTGCGAAGCCGCCGAGCACGCCGAGCCCGGCAACGCGGGCAATCTGGGCCGGCAGCATGTCGGAGAGGAGCGACATGTTGAGCAGGTTGACCGCGCTGCTGCGTGCAAGAATATCGGGGCGGCGCTTAAAGTCGTAGGCCGCAAGCGCCGTCGGGGAACCCGGATCGCGACGATTTTCACAAGCAATCCCAATAAGATCTTCGATATCCCTGATGCCGAGATTGAGGCCCTGTGCGCCGATAGGTGGAAACACGTGGGCGGCTTCGCCGACCAGCGCTATCCGGTCTCGCGCGAAGCGCAACGGAGTCACCGCCGAAAGCGGATAGATCTGGCGGCCCGGCTCGACCGTCACCCGGCCCAGCATCGACTGCATCTGTTGTTCGACCCGTAGCGAAAGCGTTGCATCGTCCAATGCGGCAAGTTCTGTCGCGGTCTCCGGTTTCACCACCCAGACGAGGCTCGAGCGATTGCCGGGCAGGGGAACCTGCGTGAACGGCCCGGTCTCGGTGTGGAATTCGGTCGAGGTGTTGGCATGGTCGCCAGTGTGACGGAAATTGAGGACAAGCGCTGCCTGCGGGTAGGAGCGAGCCGAGGTCGAGATGCCGGCCGCCTGGCGAGCCGGCGACAACCGTCCATCGGCGGCGACCGCCAGCGATGCGTCCACCCTGGTGCCGTCGGTCAGAATGGCACCGGCGTGCTCGGCATCGAGATGCCAGCTCGCCACCATCGACCTTCGCCACTCGATGCCGGCATGCGCTGCTGCCGCGCCGGCGAGCGTCGGAATGAGGGCACTGTTGGGCAAGTTCAACCCGAACTGTTCCTCGTCGATCTCGCTGGCGCGGAAGGTGACGACCGGACTCCGGATCAGCCGGCTGGTCGCATCCACGATGCGCATCACTTTCAAGGCCGCAGCCTTGGGTCTGATGTCTTCGAGAACGCCCAGCCGCTCGAGCACTTTCAAGGCAGGATTCATCAGGGCCGTCGTGCGGCTATCGGGAGCAGAAGCCTCGGGCCCGACGAGCGTCACCGGGAAACCGGCACCGGCGAAACCGAGCGCCGCGATCAGTCCTGCCGGCCCCGTGCCAGCAACCAATATCCGCGCAGTTCCCTGATGCTCCAAGATCGGCTTCCGGCTTGCAATGCGAGGCGGTCCACCTGACTGCCAGTCGATGAGCATATAGGTCAGATCATGTCGCTTGATCAACGCGGCGATTCGGCTCATTCGAATGTCATGACCGGCCAGCAAGAAGACTTCAGCCATCTCGACCGCGCGGGCCGCGCCATGGCGAACATCGCGCGCAGCCCTCGTGTCACGGTCAATGTGGTCATTGGCGCCGGTATCCTGCTTGCCTGGCTGTTCTTTGCGGCGACGGCAATCCGCGGCGCTGAAGGTCGGGTTGCAGGGGGCGGCGCTCCTGGTGACACTGTCCTGCAAAACCTGCCGCGACTGCCACTGCCGGCCTTCCTGGAACGGTTCTTCGCGCTTTGCCTCTCGCCGGCGCCGCTGGACGGAAGTGTCGGCCTGCAGGCCGGCGCGCTCGTTGCGATGTGGTTCCTGATGGCGATCGCGACGATGCTGCCGTCCGCCGCACCGATGATCCGCACCTATTGCGAGATCGCCGATACGGCACGAATCAAGGGCGAACCGGTCGTCCATCCGCTGGTGCTGGTCGCCGGTTACCTCAGCGTCTGGCTCGCCGCCTCGGCGATGTTCGCGGCGCTGACCTTTGCCAGCCACGCATTCGCCTCGTCCGATGGGCTGCTTGACCCGGCCATCGGGATTCCAGGCGCGCTCGCCCTGCTGATTGCCGGCCTCTACCAGTTCAGCGGCCTGAAGGAAGCCTGCCTGAAAAAATGCCGAAACCCGTTCTCGATCCTGTTTTCGAACTGGGGCGCGAGGCCCGCCCGCATCTTCCGGCTTGGCCTCGCGCAAGGCATATGGTGCCTCGGCTGCTGCTGGGCAATGATGCTGGTGATGTTCGCCGTCGGCGTGATGAACGTCTTCTGGATGGCCTTGATCGGGTTGTTCACCCTGATCGAAAAACAAACAGCGAGCAGGGTTCCAACCCGGCTGGCCGGTGCGATACTGCTTGTCTGGGCAGTCGCCCTGCTAGTAGTCTCACTATAGTGGGGGAAATTTCGATGGCAGATCAGGGCTGGGCGATGAAGGGAGAGCTCGTACTCTCCTGCAATTGCACGGTTTTCTGTCCTTGCGTGCTGTCTCTCGGCAATCATCCGCCAACCGAAGGCTATTGCCAGACCTGGGCGGGGTTTCGCATCGATGCCGGCCATTTCGGCGACGTCGACCTGTCTGGTCTCAATCTCGGGCTGGTCATGGAAATCCCCGGCTACATGAGCCGCGGCAACTGGACCGCCGGCCTGTTCATCGACAAGCGCGCCTCTGTCTACGCGGTGAAGGCGCTGACAAGGATTTTCACCGGCAAGGCGGGCGGCACCACCTCGTTGCTCTCCATCCTTGTCGGCAAATTCCTCGGCGTCGAGCAGGTCCCGATCACCTATGAGACGCGCGACAAGACGCGCATCTTCCAGATACCGAAAATCATCGACGGGGCGGTGACGCCCATTCCCGGCAAGGACCGCGACAAGGATACGGTGATCAGCAATTCGGAATACTGGATCGCGCCGGAGATCATCGTGGCGAGGTCCGACAAGAGCAAGATGCGAGCTTTCGGCCGCAACTGGAATTTCGCTGGCCGTTCGGCCGAAATCTGCAAGCTGGATTGGCGGGGCCCGTGAGCAAAAACACAACGGCCAGGAAAGCCGCCAAGAAGATCACCGACCGGATTCCGCGGCCGAAGAAGAAAGTTACCTGGCCGCAGGCGAGGGCTTTTTCCGTCCATCTGCTCACGGCGTCGGGCTCGTTCCTGGCTTTCCTGTCGCTGGTGGCGGCGAGCGAAGAGCGCTGGACGGCGATGTTCTGGTGGCTCGGGCTGGCGCTGTTCGTCGATGGTATCGATGGGCCGATCGCCAGAAAGCTCGAGGTGAAGGAAATCCTGCCGACATGGTCGGGCGAACTCCTCGACAACATCATCGACTACGTGACTTACGTCCTGATCCCGGCCTTCGCACTCTATCAGCGCGGCTTCATGGGCGAGGGTCTGTCATTCCTGTCGGCTGCGATCATCGTCGTCTCCAGCGCCATCTATTATGCCGACACCGGCATGAAGACGAAGGAGAACTTCTTCAAGGGATTCCCCGTGGTCTGGAACATGGTGGTGTTCACACTGTTTGTCATTGAGCCGGGACCGTGGGTCTCGTTCGCGGTGGTGGTGGTGGCCGGCATTTTGACTTTCGTGCCGATCAACTTCATCCATCCGGTTCGGGTGGTGCGGCTGCGGCGCATCAATCTTTCGATGACCCTTTTGTGGTGCGCCTTCGGCGCGCTTGCTCTGGCGCAAGCGGCACTCGCCGCTTTCTACGATCAAATCGGCGTGCTGGGCGAGCAGGTCAGCACCTTCACCAAGATCGGCATCACCATTACCGGACTCTACCTTGCCTGTATCGGCGGCATCATGCAGTTCTTTCCAAATCTCGGTGCCAAAAAGGCCTGATCAGCCAGAGGAAGCTTAGTCCATGTCCAAAGCGATCCGTATCCACGCCAATGGTGGTCCGGAAGTCCTGACCTATGAGGATGCCAATCCCGGCCGGCCGGGATCCGAGCAGATCCTGATCAGGCACACGGCGATCGGCCTCAATTTCATTGATGTCTATCATCGTTCGGGCCTCTATCCGCCGCCTGGCGGTTTTCCGCTTGTCCCCGGCAGTGAAGCCGCCGGCGTGGTGCTGGAAGTCGGCCAGGGCGTCGACTGGCTGAAGCCAGGCGACCGGATCGCCTATGCCGTGACGACAGGCGCTTATGCGCAAGAGCGGGTTATCGATGCCAGCCGCGTCGTCAGGGTTCCGGACGGCATCAGCGACGAACAGGCGGCCGCGATGATGCTGAAAGGCATGACGGCCGAGTACCTGCTGCGCCGCACCTTCAAGGTGAAGGCAGGCGACGCCATCCTGTTTCACGCCGCGGCCGGCGGCGTCGGCTTGATCCTCGGCCAATGGGCGAAACATCTCGGTGCGACTGTTATCGGCACGGCCAGTTCGACCGACAAGATCGAACTCGCCAAGGCGCATGGCTTCGACCATGTCATCAACTACAAGGAGCAGGATTTCGTCGCCGGCGTCGCCGCCATCACAGGCGGCGGAAAATGCGATGTCGTCTACGATTCGGTCGGCAACGACACGTTTCCGGCGTCGCTGGACTGCCTGAAGCCGCTCGGCATGTTCGTCAGCTTCGGCCAGTCCTCGGGGCCGATCCCGCCATTCAGCATGTCATTGCTGGCCCAGAAGGGCTCCTTGTTCGCCACAAGGCCAACGCTGTTCGTCTACAATGCAAAACGTGAGGCCCTCGAAGCCTCCGCCGCAGCCTTGTTCGAGGTCGTGCTCAGCGGCGCGGTGAAGATCAAGATCAACCAGCGCTACGCGCTGAAGGATGCCGGCAAGGCGCATTCCGATCTCGAAGGCCGCAGGACAACCGGGACCACCATTCTCATCCCTTAGTCCCTTCCGGCTTGCTATCCCTTGAATTTCCGCTGAAATTCTTGAAGCTCTTTCAAGACGCGTGCCGCTTTCCGATGGGAGCCGGCCGCGCCTACCATGCTTGCGGGAACACAGAACATATCTGGCTAACCAGATGGGAGGCACTGTGAGTGCAAATCAGGATGGCACGAACTTGCTCGAGGTTCGTGGCCTTACCAAGATATTCGGCACGCTGACGGCGTGCGATCATATCGATCTCGACATCGCAAGGGGTGAAATCCACGCTTTGCTCGGCGAGAACGGCGCCGGCAAATCGACGCTGGTCAAGATGCTGTTCGGATCCCTGGAGCCCAATTCCGGGGAGATTTTCTGGAACGGCCAGGCGGTCAGGATCACCAGCCCCGGCGTGGCGAAAAAGCTCGGCATCGGCATGGTGTTCCAGCATTTCTCGCTGTTCGAGGCGCTGACCGCGGCGGAGAACATCGCCCTGTCGCTGGATGATGGTTCGCCGATCAGCAGCATCGCGGCCAAGGCGAGGGCGCTTTCCTACAGCTATGGCCTGCCGCTCGATCCTGAATCGATGGTCGGCGACCTGTCGGTCGGCGAGCGTCAGCGCATCGAGATCATCCGCTGCCTGCTGCAGACGCCGCAGCTCATCATCCTCGACGAGCCGACCTCGGTGCTGACGCCGCAGGAAGCCGACAAGCTGTTCGAGACGCTGGAGCGGCTACGCTCGGAAGGCAAATCGATCCTCTACATTTCGCACCGGCTCGAAGAGGTCAAACGCATCTGCGACCGCGCAACCGTGCTGCGGCATGGCAAGGTGGTCGGCCATTGCAATCCACGCGAGGAAACAGCGGCCTCGCTGGCCCGCATGATGGTCGGCAACGAAGTGCAAGCCGTGGTGCGTGCGCCGGTCGAGGGGATCGAGACGGCGCAGCCGCTGCTCGAAATCCGGGGCCTCACCCGCAAACCGGCAACGCCGTTCTCTATCCCGCTCAGGAACATCAGCCTGAATGTCCGCGCCGGCGAGGTGATCGGCATCGCAGGCGTCGCCGGCAACGGCCAGGGCGAGTTCTTCGAATCCGTCTCGGGCGAGGTGTTGCAGCAGGATGCCGCGTCCGTACGCATTCGCGGCAAGGACGCCGGTGGCCTCACCATCACCGGACGGCGTTTGCTGGGCGCCGCTTTCGTCCCCGAAGAACGCCTCGGCCACGGTGCGGCGCCACGCATGAAGCTCTCGGAAAACCTGTTGTTGTCGCGCCATGCCACCGACGGCAAGGCCTTTGTCGGCACCGGCGGGATGGTGAAGAGCGGCGCTATCTACGCCGCGTCCCAACGCATCATCGCGGCGATGGACGTGCGCAAGAGCGCCCCGGATCCGGAAGCTGCGGCACTTTCGGGCGGTAATCTGCAGAAATTCATCGTCGGCCGCGAACTCGACCGCCGGCCCAGCGTCATGGTGGTGAACCAGCCGACCTGGGGCGTCGACGCCGGTGCCGCCGCCCGCATCCGACAGGCCTTGATCGAGCTGTCGCGCAGCGGATCGGCGGTGCTGGTGATCAGCCAGGATCTCGACGAACTGTTCGAGATATCGGATGCCATCGCGGTCATGCACAATGGCGAGCTGTCCAAGCCCATGCCGATCGCCGAAGCGACCTTCGAGAAAGTCGGCTTGCTGATGGGCGGCGCCGAACCCGGGCACGCCGAACACACGCTGGAGACGGCATGATGCGCCTCGAACTCGTCAAACGTCCGCAGCGCTCGGCGCTGTTTTCGGCACTGTCGCCGTTCATGGCCTTCGTGCTGACCATCATCGCCGGCGCCATCATGTTCGCGCTGCTCGGCGTCAACCCGTTGACCGCGTTCCGGATCTATTTCATCGAACCGGTCAGCCAGGTCTGGCAACTGCATGAGCTGGCGATCAAGGCGGCGCCGCTGATCCTGATCGCTGTCGGCCTGTCGGTCTGCTACAAGGCCAACATCTGGAATATCGGCGCCGAGGGCCAGTTCATCTTCGGCGCCATCTTCGGCTCGGCCATTCCGGTGCTGTTTCCGCAGTTCGAAGGCCCGCTGGTGTTGCCGCTGATGCTTTTGCTCGGCATGGTCGGCGGCGCGGCCTATGCGGCGATCCCGGCCCTTCTCAAGACGCGCTTCGGCACCAACGAGATCCTGACCAGCCTGATGCTGGTCTATGTCGCCCAGCTCTTCCTCGACTGGCTGGTGCGCGGGCCATGGCGCGATCCGCAGGGCCATGGTTTCCCGCAGACGATCCAGTTCGGCGACTCGGCCGTATTGCCGGAGCTGATGCCGGACGCCGGGCGGGCAAACTGGGGCTTCGTCTTCGCCCTGATCGCCGCGGTGCTGATCTGGATCCTGATGAGCCGCATGCTGAAGGGCTTCGAGGTGCGCGTTCTGGGGTCGAGCCCGCGGGCAGGGCGCTTTGCGGGCTTCGGTCTCAACCGCATGGTGTTCTTTGCCTTCCTGCTGTCGGGTGCACTGGCCGGTCTTGCCGGCATCTCGGAAGTCTCCGGCGCCATCGGCCAACTGCAGCCGGTGATTTCTCCCGGCTATGGCTTCACCGCCATCATCGTGGCCTTCCTTGGCCGGCTCAACCCGCTCGGCATCGTCGCCGCCGGCCTGGTGCTGGCGCTGACCTATCTCGGTGGCGAAGCCGTGCAAAGCGCGCTCGGCATTTCCGACAAGGTGGCGCGGGTGTTCCAGGGCATGCTGCTGTTCTTCGTGCTCGGCTGCGACACGCTCATCCACTACCGCATCCGTGTGATCGGCCTGGCGCTGACGAAACCGGACGGCGCGGCCAAACTCGAAGCCGCGCCAAAGTTGAAGGAAGCCCGCTGATGGACATCACCGTCAACATCCTTTTGACCATCGCCACGGCGGCAACGCCGTTGCTGATCGCCGCGATCGGCGAACTGGTGGTCGAGCGCTCCGGCGTGCTCAATCTCGGTGTCGAGGGCATGATGATCATGGGCGCGGTCGGCGGCTTCGGCGCCGGCTATCTGACCGGATCGCCGTGGATCGGCCTTTTGGCGGCGATCGCCATGGGGGCGCTGTTCTCGCTGCTGTTTGCCGTCATGACGCTGTCGCTGGCCACCAACCAGGTGGCGACCGGCCTGTCGCTCACGCTGCTCGGTCTTGGCCTTTCCGGGATGATGGGGACGAGCTTCGTCGGTCAGCCGGGCGAAAGACTGCCCAATCTCGACATTCCCGGCCTGACCTCTCTTCCCGTGATCGGCAGGCTGTTGTTCGGCCAGGACCCGATCTTCTACATCTCGATCGCGCTGACGGCGGCCGTCATGTGGTTCCTGTTCAAGACGCGTACCGGGCTGACGCTGCGCTCGATCGGCGATAGCCACGCATCGGCGCATGCACTCGGTATCAAGGTCATCCGCTACAGGTATCTCTCGGTCATATTCGGCGGCGCCTGCGCCGGCCTCGCCGGTGGCCATCTGTCGCTCGTCTACACGCCGCAATGGGTCGAGAACATGACCGCCGGCCGTGGCTGGATCGCGCTGGCGCTGGTGGTGTTCGCGTCATGGCGGCCGTGGCGCGTGCTGGCCGGCGCCTATATCTTCGGCGCGGTGTGGATCGGCCAGCTTCATGCACAGGCTTTTGGCATTCCAGTGCCATCGCAGATGCTTTCTTCTCTGCCCTATCTGGCAACCATCGTGGTTCTCGTTCTAATCTCGCGCAACAAGCGTCTGACGATGATGAACACGCCGGCTTCCTTGGGGCAGCCATTCGTTCCGGATCGTTGACAACAAAAAAACGGGAAGCTCCAAGGCTTAACACAGAGAGGTAACACAATGAAAAAACTGCTTATTGCCCTGATGACCACGACAGCGGCGTTTTCGCTGGCGGCGTCCGCGGAGGCAGCCGACAAATTGAAAGCCTGCTGGGTCTATACCGGCCCGATCGGCGACTTCGGCTATTCCTACCAACACGACCAGGGCCGGCTCGAGGTCGAGAAGGCGCTCGGCGACAAGGTCGAGACCGCCTATCTGGAAAACGTGTCCGAGGGGCCCGATGCCGACCGCGCCTTCGAGCGTCTGGCGCGCGAAGGCTGCAAGCTGATCTTCGGCACCTCGTTCGGCTTCATGGACGCCGAAGTGAAGGTCGCCAAGAAATTCCCCAAGGTGATGTTCGAGCACGCGACCGGCTACAAGTCCGGCGACAATCTTGGCCTCTACAATGCGCGTTTCTATGAAGGCCGCTATGTGCTTGGCCAGATCGCCGCCAAGGAATCGAAGGCAGGTGTTGCCGGCTACATCGTTTCCTTCCCGATCCCCGAAGTGGTGATGGGTATCAACTCCTTCATGCTCGGCGCACAGTCGATCAACCCGAACTTCAAGGCCAAGATCGTCTGGGTGAACTCGTGGTTCGATCCGGGCAAGGAAGCCGATGCCGCCAAGGCGCTGTTCGACCAAGGCGCTGACATCATCGTCCAGCACACCGATTCGACCGCTGCCCTGCAGGTGGCCGAGGAGCGCAAGTTGCACGGCTTTGGCCAGTCGTCCGACATGATCAAGTTCGCGCCGAACGCGCAGCTGACGTCGCTGACCGACGAATGGGGCCCCTACTATATCAGCCGGGTCCAAGCGGCGCTGGACGGCACCTGGAAGCCGGACAATGTCTGGCTTGGCATCAAGGACGGCGCGGTCAAGCTCGCGCCCTTCACCAACATGCCCGACGACGTGAAGGCGATGGCCGAGGCAACCTCGAAGAAGATTGCCGGCGGCTGGAACCCCTTCACCGGGCCGATCGCCAAGCAGGACGGCACGCCGTGGCTGAA
Organism: Mesorhizobium sp. Mes31; assembly: GCF_024519675.1. Taxonomy (NCBI): domain Bacteria; kingdom Pseudomonadati; phylum Pseudomonadota; class Alphaproteobacteria; order Hyphomicrobiales; family Phyllobacteriaceae; genus Mesorhizobium; species Mesorhizobium sp. Mes31. Next base: position 53,482 of record NZ_JALJRL010000029.1, read on the forward strand.
GGACGGCGAGGTCGCCGACGACGGCACGCTGCTGGGCATGAACTTCTATGTGAAGGGTGTCGACGACAAGCTGCCGCAATAAGCGGCGCGGATATTGAAATGAAGAGGGCGCCGCAAGGCGCCCTTTTTCATTTGCCGGCTTGAACGGAATGAAATCAGACCGCCGATCCGTAGAGATCGTAGGCATCGGCGCGGTCGATCTTGACTGTGACGATATCACCAGCGCGCAGCGGACGGCGCGACTGGATGTGGACCGAGCCGTCGATCTCAGGCGCGTCGTATTTGGTGCGGCCCTTTGCCGACGTGCCGTGCGCCTCGTCGATCAGCACCGGCAAGCGCTTGCCGACCTTCTTGGCCAGCTGCGTCGCCGAAATCTTCTGCTGGCGCTGCATGAAGCGGTGCCAGCGCGCTTCCTTGATCTCCTGCGGGACCTGTTCGAGACCCAGGTCGTTGGAGCGGGCGCCACGGACGGGCTCGTATTTGAAGCAACCGGCGCGGTCGATCTTCGCTTCATCCAGCCAGTCGAGCAGCATCTCGAAATCATCGTCCGTTTCGCCGGGGAAGCCGACGATGAAGGTCGAGCGTATGGCAAGATCCGGACACACCTCGCGCCAGCCGCGAATGCGCTCGAGCGTCTTTTCGCCATGCGCGGGCCGGCGCATGTTCTTCAGCACCTGCGGCGAGGCGTGCTGGAACGGGATGTCGAGATAGGGAAGGATCTTGCCTTCGGCCATCAGCGGGATGACGTCGGCGACATGCGGGTAGGGGTAGACATAGTGCATGCGCACCCAGATGCCGAGCTTGCCCAATTCCTCGGACAGATCGAGGAATTTCGCGCGCACTTCGCGATCGCCGAACATCGACGTCTGATACTTGATGTCGATGCCGTAGGCACTGGTGTCCTGCGAGATGACGAGGAGTTCCTTGACGCCGGCCTTGGCCAGTTTTTCGGCCTCGCGCAGCACATCGGCGGCCGGGCGCGAAACGAGATCGCCACGTAGGGCGGGAATGATGCAGAAGGTGCAGCGGTTGTTGCAGCCTTCAGAGATCTTCAGATAAGCATAGTGGCGCGGGGTCAGCTTGACGCCTTGCGGCGGCAGCAGGTCGATGTAGGGATCGTGCGAGGGCGGAGCTGCCTCATGCACGGCGGCCATCACGCTCTCATAAGCCTGCGGTCCGGTGATGGCGAGAACGTTGGGGTGCTTCTCGCGGATCACGTCCGGTTCGGCGCCCAGGCAACCGGTGACGATGACCCTGCCGTTTTCCGAAAGCGCGGAACCGATGGCATTGAGCGACTCGTCACGGGCGGAATCCAGGAAACCGCAGGTGTTGACGACGACGAGATCGGCACCGTCATGCTTGCGCGCGATCTCGTAGCCTTCGGCGCGCAGGCGCGTGATGATGCGCTCCGAATCCACCAGGGCCTTCGGGCATCCAAGACTGACGAAACTCACGCGGGGAGCGGACATATTAGGTTTTCCGGACTTTTCAGGATTGCGGCGCCAGTACCACACTTATTGCGGCATTGGTATGGTGCAAGACATCGATGGCCAGACGCGCGGCGATCGAGCGCGAAACCTCAAGCCAGATCGCACGATCCGGGGGACAGATTTTTTCAGCTTACCGCATTGCTCACATGCGGCCAGACTTCCATCACCCCGCGATAGACCATGTCGACCGCGACATAGAGAATGATGAGCAGGCCGATATAGGCGATCCAGCGATGGCGGTGCAGCAGCTTGGCCATGAAACTCGCCGCCAGGCCCATCAGCGCGATCGACAGCACGAGGCCTATGACCAGCACCGGGAAATGATCGCGCGCGGCACCGGCGACCGCCAGTACGTTGTCGAGCGACATCGACACGTCGGCGACGACAATCTGCAATGCTGCCTGGCCGAGCGTCTTGCGCTTGGTCTTGCCAGCCACCGCCTTGTCGTTGTCGAGATCGGAATTCGACAGCGCCTCGGTCGCTTCCAGCTCATCGGCATGCGACGTACGCAGCTCGCGGTACATCTTCCAGCAGACCCACAGCAGCAAGATACCGCCGGCCAGCAGCAGGCCGACGACCGCCAGCAGCCTGACGGTCACCGCGGCAAAACCGATGCGCAGCACCGTTGCCGCCAGCACGCCGATGAGGATCGCCTTCTTGCGTTGTTCGGCCGGCAGCCCGGCAGCGGCAAGTCCAATGACGATCGCATTGTCGCCAGCAAGCACGAGGTCGATGGCGATGACCTGGAGCAGTGCCGTCAGGCTGGCTGCGCTGAAAATATCCATCGACCGGAAGCCCTTGCCTGTTTGCCGAGTGTTCGTCGATTATCCAGACGGGCCCTAACTTGGTGGTCCCTTGACGTCAAGGCTTTCGCCCATGGCGGCGTCACCTAACCATCGTTCCGCCGAGGCCGGATCCAATGATCTGCGGCACTTTCCGACAGCCGGGAAAAGCCGCCACGGCCAAGAACAAATCAATCGTAGAGATTGTACTTTGCCCAATCGGTTTCCGGGATCTCATCACCGATCCGGTAGCGGAGTTGCAAAACTTCCATATGGTCCGGCGCCGTCTGGCACTTGAACTTCAACCGGTACCATTGCCCCTTGCTGCGAAACGCGGCACCCGGGCTCCTGATTGCATCCGTGCCCATCTCGGGCGTCGCGAAGGCGTAGGCGACGACGCGATCCGCCTTGAATTTGCGATCGTCGTGAGTGATCCGGTCGAGTACCTCGGCGTCACAACGCTGTTCAAGGCGGGTTTGCGGATCCAGTTTCAGCAGCCCGGCGCGCAATGCACTGTCCATTGCGTTGGCCGGAAAACTCAGCGTCACAGACGCCAAGGCAGTCATGCAGAGCTTCTTCATGGGCGGGACAAGCAGCATGTTTTGTCGGAAAAATCAACATGACGGGGCATTCCGCACCGATCAGAAATCAATGATCGGGATGTGATTGCCGACAGTCCGACCGGACATGCGCCGTATTTCACCCGTTCAAGACGTTCAGATCTTTCGTCTTCTCTGCTGCGTCAGGCAATTGCGGCCAACGAACCAGCGAAGCGCGGCCGGCGTCGGTAAGGTCATAGAGACCACGGTCGACACGCGCGAACCAGCCATAGACATTGTGCAGCAGGATCTTGGGCGCGATCGGCGTCAGCACCTTCAGATCACGCGGGCGTTTGGGTCCGTCGGCCATCGCGGCGGCACAGGCGAGGGCGCTTTGCCGGTAAGCCGTCATGATCGGATTGCGCGACCCGCCTCCCGCAACGGGATCGCCGCGGCGGCGCTGGTGTTCGTCGACCAGCCGAGAGCGCCGTCGCGCATTCTTGCGCGGCGACAGCGCAATCGGGCTGAGAAGCACCTCGACCCGATCATTCGCGCTCACGCCAAGCAGGCCGAAGCCAAGCCGGCGGCAGAGGTTGCGAAACCTGGCATCGCCCTCGCGTCCCTTGCCCCGCACCGACATGCGCGCGGCCAGCCACACTTCGTCGCAGGCCGCCGCGCGATCGACGCCTTGCAGCACCAGTTCGAGATTGAACTGCAGCTTCAGTTCGCAGATGACGACGACCGGCGGCTCGCCCTCGCGCAACGCAACAATGTCGCAGCCGCCGATCTCGCCTTTCACGACGAAGTCGAGGCTTTCGAGGAACCGCTTCACCGGTGCATAAAGTGAGGTCTCGTTCATGCCCCAAGGCTTAGCCGATTCGGGCGATAAAGCCTTGCGGCCATGCGGGGCTTACGGCGCGCCCGCTGGATTAGCGTCTGAGAACATTATGAACTGGCGGAGGAAGTGCCTGCGGGCTTTTCATGCGTGGCACGTTTTTTTCGGCAAGCCTTCCTACCATGTGATTCGTGGCAGTGCTCAACATGGCACTGCTCGTTTCAGGAAAGGGAAGCTTCAATGAAGACTTCAACATTGCCAACACACGTTGCGCTGGTCGAACTCGCGGGACAAATAGCTGTGACGTCGGACGGGCAGTGGGATGACTACGAGCCGATAAAAGACGGACACCCGCTGTGCCCGATGTGTCACTTCACAGGCGTGCCGTCGACCCTAACTGCAGTTGAAGACGACGACCCCGCCAACTCGCGAAGGTACGATTGTTCGGTGTGTGGCCAACGGTATCGAGTGAGTACGTGATTGACTGCCGATCTGGCGCGGGCTTTTTCATGGTTAGGGCAGGGGTTATGATAATCCCAAGATATCGACCTAAATCCTTGATTTCATTATTGTTATGGCGGAGGAAGTGGGATTCGAACCCACGGTGAGCTTGCACCCACGCCGGTTTTCAAGACCGGTGCCTTAAACCGCTCGGCCATTCCTCCGTGCCTGATTTCGTTAGGTTTTCTGGCTTCGACAGGAGCCGAGGGTGGCCGCTGCTACCATTTTGCTACCGAAAGGGCATTCACGCCTTCGCCTTTACCGCGCTCCGGATCGCCGCGTCAACTTGCTCAGCAGCGTCCGCTGCATTGCAAGCATGACATGAGACTGCCGGATCCGGCGTCGACGTGCTGGCGATCCCACGGATGAGGAATGGACCCGCGGGCTACAAACGCTATTTCCAGGTCTCTGAAAACTGGCAAGCCGTGGCAGCTAGTTCGGGAGTCCGCTGCCCAGCTGGCGTTGAACCAGGACCAGGGTCGGATCGTCGGGGTAAGCCGTGACGGTGAACCCCATGTCACGTTCGAGCTCGATAGCTGCACGGTTTTCGCGATTCTCGATCGACTCGATCGTATGGAGGCCCAAGCCTTCGGCATATCTGGCTATGTAGGCGAGCAGTTCCCAGCTGACGCCCATATGCTTGCGATCCGCTCTGATGCAAATCGCGACCTCTCCGTGGCGACGAGCCTCATCGCACGCGAGTGTTCCGACCGCGATCAGCATTCCGTCGGTCGAGAACGCAAGAAAATTGTGTATCCGTGCATCGTCGGACCGCGTCATTGCCACAAGCCGCTCGTGCGAAACTTCCTTCACTCCGCCGAGAAAGCGAAATCGCAGGTCGTCAGGCGTCACATGGGTGAAGAACTCCGCCAGGGCCGGTTCGTCCTCAGGCCGCGCACGGCGCACCTCAAAGTGAAATCCGGTACGTGTGGTAATCGCGCTATTCGTGGTCATATGCGGCCTCTAATCCTGGGTTGTTCGGAAGCAATGCGCTACCCGTTGGTCATTCGCTCATATCTTGCAGCGCGTCTTGCTTGACGATTTCGATGCTGCGCAGGCTGGTGAGGCGGATGACGC